>NZ_VIUJ01000009.1:0-231473 GCF_007993905.1 Pseudomonas sp. SJZ077 | reverse complement strand
CTACCTGTCGCCAATAGCTATGGAGCTAAAAGCGGCATAAACACCGTAACTGGTGTCCGGGATTACTTGACCAGATCAGCCTCGCTCCTACAGGGGCTGCGCTGAACCTGTGGGAGCGAGCCTGCTCGCGAAGGCGCCGTGTCAGTCACCATCAATGTTGAATTCAATACCGCCTTCGCGGGCAAGCCTCGCTCCTACAGGGGCTGCGCTGAACCCGTGGGAGCGAGCCTGCTTGTGATGGCGCCGTGTCAGTACCATCCATGTTGAATTCAATACCGACTTCGCGGGCAAGCCTCGCTCCTACAGGGGCTGCGCTGAACCCGTGGGAGCGAGGCTGATTGCGATGGCGGCGCCTCGGTCCCCTGTGAAAACCTGCCCCACATCAACCAAACGATAATTCCTCTTATTCAAACTCCCTTGCCCTGTTAGACTTTGCGCCCTTGTTTTGCTCGTCTTGCAGGATGTCTGATGCCCTCGCTGCTTCTTCGCTTGTCCGCACTGTTTCTGGCCCTGGGCCTGAGTGCCTGCGATGACGCCCCGCGTTTTACCAAGGCCGAACCCGGTGAAGCCCGGTCCGGTGGCGCGGCGACTGTGCGCAAGACCGATCAAAATGCGTTCTCCCTGCCCTCCGCGAACCTGTCGCCGTCACGGCGCGTGGATTTCAGCGTCGGCAACAGTTTCTTCCGCAACCCTTGGGTGATCGCCCCTTCGACCACCACCGCCCGGGACGGCCTCGGTCCGCTGTTCAATACCAACGCCTGTCAGGGCTGTCACATCAAGGACGGTCGCGGTCATCCGCCGACGCCCGATGCGGCGAACGCGGTATCGATGCTGGTGCGCCTGTCGATCCCGAATGCACCGGCCTATGCCAACGTCATCGAGCAGCTCGGCGTGGTCCCGGAGCCGGTCTACGGCGGCCAGTTCCAGGACATGGCCATACCCGGCGTGACCCCGGAAGGCAAAGTGCGGGTCGATTACACCCCCGCTCCGGTCCGCTTCAAGGACGGCACCGAAATCGAGTTGCGCAAGCCCAGCCTGAACATCACTCAACTGGGTTACGGCCCGATGCACCCCGACACCCGTTTCTCGGCACGCGTTGCCCCGCCGATGATTGGCCTGGGCTTGCTCGAAGCCATCCCCGACGAAGCGATCCTGGCCAACGCCGAGGCTCAGGCCAAGGACAAAAACGGCATCGCCGGGCGACCGAACCGGGTCTGGGACGACGTGCAGCAGAAGACCGTTCTCGGCCGCTTTGGCTGGAAGGCCGGGCAACCGAACCTCAATCAGCAGAACGTTCACGCGTTCTCCGGTGACATGGGCCTGACCACCAGCCTGCGCCCCTTCGACGACTGCACCGAGGCGCAAACAGTCTGCAAACAGGCGCCGACCGGCAACGGCCCGAATGGCGAGCCGGAAGTCAGCGATAACATCCTGCGCCTGGTGCTGTTCTACAGCCGCAACCTGGCTGTACCGGCTCGTCGCGACGTCAATGCGCCCGAAGTGCTGGCCGGCAAGAACCTGTTTTTCCAGGCCGGATGCCAGTCCTGTCACACACCGAAATACACCACCGCCGCCAACGCCGCCGAACCTGAACTGGCCAATCAAGTGATTCGCCCTTACAGCGATCTGCTGCTGCACGACATGGGCGACGGCCTGGCCGACAACCGCAGCGAATTCCAGGCCAGTGGCCGCGACTGGCGCACCCCGCCGTTGTGGGGCATCGGCCTGACACAAGCGGTCAGTGGCCACACCCAGTTCTTGCATGACGGCCGCGCGCGCAATCTGCTCGAAGCCGTGCTCTGGCATGGCGGCGAAGCGAAAGCGGCCCAGCAACAGGTTTTGTCTTTCAATGCCGAGCAGCGCGCTGCGTTGCTGGCGTTTTTGAATTCCCTTTAATACGTATTCCATAGCGGGAGCCCGACATGTTCCGTCCCAAATTGTTGTTCACCAGCCTCGCAGCACTCGCCCTCGGCGCTTGCTCGCCACAGGACCCGCAAGCCGTCACCTCGGCCGCCATCGCCAAATCGGTGATCCTGCCAACGTACACCCGCTGGGTTGAAGCCGACCGCCAATTGGCCGTCAGCGCCCTCGCCTATTGCGAAGGCAAGGAAAACCTCGACACCGCCCGTGCCGACTTCCTGCACGCGCAGAAAGCCTGGGCCGAGCTGCAACCGCTGCTGATCGGGCCGCTGGCCGAAGGCAATCGCGCCTGGCAGGTGCAGTTCTGGCCGGACAAGAAAAACCTGGTCGGCCGTCAGGTCGAGCAATTGGTCACCGCGCAGCCGCAGATCGATGCCGCCGCCCTGGCCAAGTCCAGCGTCGTGGTTCAAGGCCTCTCGGCCTATGAATACATCCTGTTCGACAGCAAGCCGGACGTGGCCAACGACGCGCAAAAAGCCAAGTACTGCCCACTGTTGAAGGCGATTGGCGAGCGTCAGAAACTGCTGGCCGAAGAGATTCTGCAAAGCTGGAACAACACCGACGGCATGCTCGCGCAGATGAGCAAGTTCCCGAACCAGCGCTACGCCGACTCCCACGAAGCCATCGCCGACCTGCTGCGCGTCCAGGTCACCGCCCTCGACACCTTGAAGAAAAAACTCGGTACGCCGATGGGCCGCCAGAGCAAGGGCGTGCCGCAACCGTTCCAGGCCGATGCCTGGCGCAGCCAGTCGTCCCTGGCTGGTCTTGAAGCCAGTCTCGCCGCCGCCAAAACCGTGTGGGAAGGCGTCGACAACAAAGGCCTGCGCGGCCTTTTGCCGAGTGAGCAAAAACCGTTGGCCGACAAGATCGACGCCGCTTACGCCGCGTCCCTGAAACTGTTCGCCAGCAACCAGCGTTCGCTGACCGAGATGCTCAACGACGATGCCGGCCGCCAGCAACTCAACGATCTCTACGACAGCCTCAACGTCGTCCATCGCCTGCACGAAGGCGAACTGGCCAAGGCGCTGGGCATCCAACTGGGCTTCAACGCCAACGACGGTGACTGATGAGGGCAAGTGCCATGCTGCGACGTCAGGCTCTGACTTTAGGTAGTTTGCTGCTGGGAGCAGTGACACTGGGCGGCTGGACGCTGTTCAAACAAAAGGACAAGAGCCCGCTGCTGCTTTCGGCGCGGGACGATGGCGACGGCAAGCATTACGCCGTCGGTTATCGGCTGGACGGCACCCGGGTGTTCGCCACCCAGGTCGGGCAGCGTTGCCACGACATCATCAACCACCCGACGCTGCCGATTGCGCTGTTCGTCGCACGACGTCCGGGCACCGAAAGCTATCTGATCGACCTGCGCGACGGCGCGCTGCTGCAAACCGTGGCCTCGCTGCCCAACCGGCATTTCTACGGGCACGCGGTGATTCACAAGAGCGGCGACTGGCTGTACGCCACCGAAAACGACACCTCCGATCCGGGTCGCGGACTGTTGGGTGTGTATAAGTTCGAAGGTGAACGGCTGGTGCACAGCGACGAGATACCCACCCATGGCATCGGCCCCCATCAGGTGTCGTGGATGCCAGACGGCGAGACGCTGGTGGTGGCCAACGGCGGCATTCGCACCGAGGCTGAAAGCCGGGTCGAGATGAACCTCAACGCCATGGAGCCGAGCCTGGTATTGATGCAACGCGACGGCACCCTGCTGAGCAAGGAAACCCTCGCCCAGCAGATGAACAGCGTGCGTCACCTGGGGATCGCCAGCGATGGCACCATCGTCGCCGGCCAGCAATTCATGGGGCCGTCCCACGAGTCCTCAGAGTTGCTGGCGATCAAGCGTCCGGGCCAACCGTTCGTGGCGTTTGCGGTGCCTGAACATCAGTTGCAGGCGATGGGGCATTACACCGCCAGCGTGGCGGTCCACAGTGACTTGCGATTGGTCGCGTTGACTGCGCCGCGCGGCAACCGCTTTTTCATCTGGGACCTGGACAGCGGTGAAGTGCGCCTGGATGCGCCGCTTCCCGATTGCGCCGGGGTTGGCGCCGTGGCTGACGGGTTTGTCGTGACCTCGGGTCAGGGCCGCTGCCGGTATTACGATTGCCGTCAGACAACGCTGGTTGCAAAACCATTGGAGCTTCCGGCGGGGCTTTGGGATAACCACCTTCACCTCATCTGAGCCCGTTTCCTGTGGCGAGGGAGCTTGCTCCCGCTGGGCTGCGAAGCGGCCCCAAAATGGGACTGCTGCGCAGTCCAGCGGGAGCAAGCTCCCTCGCCACAGGTTATTCATCGTTCGTTAGTCCCCTTGAGTGACAGGCGCTCGAAGGCCTCGCCTGTAATTTCTTCCAGTTGGAATCACCCTGCGACTCAGATAATGTGCCCCACTGTCTCACCTGATTTTCTCCAAGGAAGTGGAAATATGCTGCGTCGCCGCATGCTGATCATGTTGGGTGTTGTTCTGCTGATCGTGCTGATCCTGGCCGGTTATAAAGCCTTCTCCATCTACACGATGATTCAAGGCTTTTCCGCGCCGAAACCGCCGATCAGTGTCGCCGCGACCACTGCCGTGGAACGTCCGTGGCAAGCTCGCCTGCCAAGCGTCGGCACCCTCAAGGCGCTGCAAGGCGTGGACCTGAGCCTGGAGACCGACGGCACCGTCATCGATTTGCAGTTCGAGTCAGGCCAGAAGGTCAAGGCCGGCCAACCGCTGCTTCTGCTTGATAGCGTGGTAGAAACCGCCCTGCTCGAAACCGCTCAAGCCGACCTGGGGCTGGCGCAGCTCGATTACGGTCGCGGCAGCCAATTGGTCGGCAGCCAGGCCATTTCCAAAGGCGAGTTTGACCGGCTCTCGGCGATATTGAAAAAGAGCCGGGCCACGGTGAATCAGCTCAAGGCGGCGCTGGCCAAAAAACGCTTGCTCGCACCGTTCAGCGGGACCATCGGTATTCGTCAGGTGGACATCGGTGACTATCTCGCCAGCGGCACCATGATCGCCACCCTGCAAGACCTCAGCAGCCTCTACGTCGACTTTTTCGTGCCCGAGCAGTCGGTGCCGAAGATCGGCGTCGGCCAGTCGGTGCAGATCATTGTCTCGGCCTACCCGACACAGACCTTCCCCGGCACCATCAGCGCGATCAACCCGAAAGTCGAAAACAGCACCCGCAATGTTCAGGTCCGCGCGACCCTGGCCAACCCCGACGGCAATCTGCTGCCGGGCATGTACGCCAGCCTGCAGGTGATGCTGCCCGACCCGCAGCCGCGCATCGTCGTGCCGCAAAGCGCGATCACGTACACGCTGTACGGCAACTCGCTCTACGTCGTCGCGCAGAAAAAAGCCGAAGACGGCAGCCTCGAAAAAGACGACAAGGGCCAGCCGATCCTGATCGCCGAACGGCGTTTCATCGAAACCGGCGAGCGCCGCGACGGGCTGGTGGTGATTACCAAAGGCTTGCAGAACGGCGAAAAAGTGGTCACGGCCGGTCAGATCAAACTGGACAACGGCGCACACATTGCCATCAGCGACGACAAGACCCTGACCGATAAGAACAGTCAGCCACGTACTGACTGATCAAGGAATCCTCATGGCTTTTACCGATCCGTTCATCCGCCGCCCGGTGCTCGCCACCGTGGTCAGCCTGTTGATTGTGCTGCTGGGCTTCCAGGCCTGGAGCAAGCTGCCGCTGCGCCAATACCCGCAAATGGAAAACGCCCTGATCACGGTCACCACGGCGTACCCCGGGGCCAACGCCGAAACCATCCAGGGCTACATCACCCAACCGATGCAGCAAAGCCTGGCCAGCGCCGAGGGCATCGACTACATGACCTCGGTCAGTCGCCAGAACTTCTCGGTGATCTCGATCTACGCGCGCATCGGCTCCAACAGCGACCGCCTGTTCACCGAGCTGCTGGCCAAGGCCAACGAGGTGAAGAACCGGCTGCCCCAGGACGCCGAAGACCCGGTGCTGAGCAAGGAAGCCGCCGACGCCTCGGCCCTCATGTACATCAGTTTCTTCAGCAAGGAGCTGAGCAACCCGCAGATTACCGATTACCTGTCGCGGGTCATCCAGCCAAAACTGGCGACCCTGCCGGGCATGGCCGAAGCCGAGATTCTCGGCAACCAGGTATTCGCCATGCGCCTGTGGCTGGACCCGGTAAAGCTGGCCGGTTTCGGCCTGGCCGCCAGCGACGTGACCAACGCGGTGCGCCAGTACAACTTCCTCTCTGCGGCCGGTGAAGTGAAAGGCGAGTACGTCGTCACCAGCATCAATGCCAACACCGAACTCAAGTCCGCTGAAGCGTTCGCTGCGATTCCGCTCAAGGTCGAGGGTGACAGCCGGGTGCTGCTCAGCGATGTGGCGCGGGTTGAGATGGGCGCGGAAAACTACGACTCGATCAGTTCGTTCGGTGGCACTCCTTCGGTGTACATCGGCATCAAGGCCACGCCGGGCGCCAACCCGCTGGACGTGATCAAGGAAGTGCGCAAGATCATGCCGGAGCTGGAAGCCCAGTTGCCGCCGAACCTCAAAGGGGAAATCGCCTACGACGCCACGCTGTTCATCCAGGCCTCAATCGATGAAGTGGTAAAAACCCTCTTCGAAGCCGTGCTGATCGTGATCGTGGTGGTGTTTCTGTTTCTCGGGGCGCTGCGTTCGGTGGTGATCCCGGTGGTCACCATTCCGCTGTCGATGATCGGCGTGATGTTCTTCATGCAGATGATGGGCTACTCGATCAACCTGCTGACACTGCTGGCGATGGTGCTGGCGATCGGGTTGGTGGTGGACGATGCCATTGTGGTGGTGGAGAACATTCACCGACACATCGAGGAAGGCAAGAAGCCGCTGGATGCGGCCATCGAAGGTGCCCGGGAAATCGCCATGCCGGTGGTTTCGATGACCATCACCCTGGCGGCAGTGTATGCGCCCATCGGTTTTCTGACCGGGCTCACGGGGGCGCTGTTCAAGGAGTTCGCCCTGACGCTGGCCGGTGCGGTGGTGATTTCCGGCGTGGTCGCGTTGACCCTGTCGCCGATGATGTGTGCCTTGCTCCTGCGCCACGACGAAAATCCCAGCGGCCTCGCGCACCGCCTGGACCTGATTTTTGAAGGCCTCAAGCGCCGATACCAAAGCATGCTCCACGGCACCCTCAACACCCGGCCGGTGGTCCTGGTGTTTGCGGTGATTGTGCTGTGCCTGATTCCGGTGCTGCTCAAGTTCACCAAGTCGGAACTGGCGCCCGATGAAGATCAGGGCATCATTTTCATGCTGGCCAACGCCCCGCAACCGGCCAACCTCGATTACCTGAACACTTACACTGACGAATTCATCACGATCTTCAAGGAGTTTCCCGAGTACTACTCTTCGTTCCAGATCAATGGATTCAACGGCGTGCAATCGGGGATTGGCGGTTTCCTGCTCAAACCGTGGAATGAACGCGACCGCACGCAGATGGCCATCCTGCCCGAGGTCCAGCGCAAACTGGAGGGCATTGCCGGACTGCAGGTCTTCGGCTTCAACCTGCCCTCGTTGCCCGGCACGGGTGAAGGGTTGCCGTTTCAGTTCGTCATCAACACGGCCAACGATTACGAAGCGCTGCTGCAAGTGATGGACCGGGTGAAAAAACGGGCGATGGAGTCCGGCAAGTTCGCCTTTGTCGATGTCGACCTGGCCTTCGACAAACCCGAAGTCGTCGTGGACATCGATCGCGCCAAGGCCGCGCAGATGGGCGTGTCCATGCAGGACCTGGGCGGAACACTGGCCACATTGCTGGGACAGGCGGAAATCAACCGTTTCACCATTGAGGGTCGTAGCTACAAGGTCATCGCTCAGGTCGAACGACCGTTCCGCGACAACCCGGACTGGTTGAACAACTACTACGTGAAAAACAACCAAGGCCAACTGCTGGCCCTGTCGACCCTGATCACCGTCAGCGATCGGGCGCGTCCACGGCAGTTGAACCAGTTCCAGCAGCTCAACTCGGCCATCCTGTCAGGTGTGCCGCTGGTCAGCATGGGTGAAGCCATCGATGTCGTGCGACAGATTACGCTGGAAGAAGCGCCGGCCGGTTTTGCCATGGATTACGCCGGCGCCTCGCGCCAATATGTCCAGGAAGGCAGCGCGCTGTGGGTGACCTTCGCCCTGGCACTGGCGATCATTTTCCTGGTCCTCGCGGCCCAGTTCGAGAGCTTCCGTGACCCGCTGGTGATTCTGGTGACAGTGCCGCTGTCGATCTGTGGCGCGTTGATACCACTGTTCCTGGGTTGGTCGAGCATGAACATTTATACCCAAGTGGGCCTGGTGACCTTGATCGGCCTGATCACCAAGCACGGGATCCTGATCGTCGAGTTCGCCAACCAGCTGCGCAGAGAGAAAGGCCTGACACCTCGCGAAGCTGTGGAAGAAGCTGCTGCAATCCGGCTGCGCCCGGTGTTGATGACCACGGCGGCGATGGTATTCGGCATGGTGCCTTTGATTATCGCCACGGGCGCGGGCGCAGTCAGCCGGTTTGATATCGGCATGGTGATCGCAACCGGAATGTCGATCGGCACGTTATTTACGCTGTTCGTGTTGCCGTGCATCTACACCCTGCTGGCCAAACCCGACGCAAAAGAACACTCATAATCCATTTGGGAGCGAGCCTGCTCGCGATGGCGGTGTGTCAGGTACCTCAATGTTGACTATGCCGCCGTCATCGCGAGCAGGCTCGCTCCTACCTTGGGCCATGCACGGCTTGAAATTCGGCACAAAAAAAGGCCTCGCATTGGCGAGGCCTTTTATTTTGGCTTCAATCTGTTCAACTCTGCGGCCTCATTCCTTGAGAAAGTCCGAACATGAACAGCAATAAATCATGATCGGGTTGAGATGCCACAGATGCCTTGGCAACCCGTGGCAACGGACAGTGCGCGTCACCGTTCACTGAACTGAGAACTTGCGTGCGGGGCTGCTCCCACGCCGCCACCGCCAATGAAGCAACTGCCAAGGCTCCTATCAGAAACACACCTCGTGCAATTTCTAGTTTCATTGCTATAAACCTTTGATAGCGCTGCCAAACGCCGTCTCATAAAAGTAGACGAGTTTGCGCCAGTCCGCCGTGCTGAACGACGAGTGGCGACGCAGCTGCTTCATGTCGTGAGCCGCCGCCCGATAGGCGGTCAAGCGCTGCCGGCATTTCTCCAGGTCGATCAAGGCGATTTCGACCTTGGCCGACTCGCCTTCACCGGTCACCCGCACGAATACGTGCTTGATATAGATGCAGCTGTGCTGCCAACGGCCCTTGTGCATGCGGGCCAGGTTTTCGGCCAGGTCCTTCAAGACTCGCTCATGCACCGCTTCGCCGTGACGCTCGCGACCGCCGCCGGCGTACCAGTGTTCGATTTCCTCGAAGCCGTCCAGCGACTTCGTCACCAGCAATGCGCGCCATTTGTGCACGGGGTCGCGCTGTGCGCCGCAGAAAACGATTTCCGGAACTCTCACCCCAAGCGCGTGCAGGCCAATGAGCGCATCACGCTCGCGCAACACGGTCGGACGACCGAAGGGATGCAGCCAGCTGCGATAGATATGCCCGGTCTGTCGCTTGGCGTAGAGCAGCTGACCATCGTTGCCCATGACCCGCTGCACGCCACTTTCTCCACCGCGACGGACGTTAGGTTCTTCTACCCATTCACCGCGCTGATTCCAGAAATAGTCGAAGCGGTCCTGAGAGGCGACGTCCGTCTCTGCTGCACATTGCACTGCCATCCTGTTACCTCTTGCGTAATACGTAAACTCGCCACATGGCATAGAGCGGTAAAAAGTCCAATCGTTCCTGAATACGGAACCCCGCTTGTTCAAACTCTTTTTCTACCGTGGCCGCCGGTAACACAAACCGGTTTTGGTAACCTTCCTGCCCACGCCGTTTCTCTGAGCGCTTGCGTTTCCAGGCCTTGAAATTGCCGTCCACCCACAACGAAAGGATCACGCTGTCACGCGTGACTCGTTCAAATTCGCGCAGAATGGCCAGTCGATGCTCGGCTTCACCGATGTGATGCAGCAAACGCATGCAGAAAATGCTGTCGACAGCGTTGTCGGGCAAGGCAATGTCGAATGCGGAAGTGTGCAAGGGTTGTACCCGTTTCACCACGTCGGCCGGTTGCGCCTGGGTGGCAATCTTCAACATTGACTCGGAGTTGTCGGCCCCGATGATCGCGCGATTGGCTTTCTCCGCCAGCATTGGCCAAAAACGCCCTGCCCCACACGGCAAATCGAGGACCAGCCCTGGCTCACCGACCAGCTTCAGCGCCTTTCGCGCCAACTGCACATCACGCCAGTGGGATAGCTTACGACCAAGACCATCCTGGTGCTTCTGCAAATACCTTTGAGCGTGTTGATCGTCGTACTTCTCGGAAAAATCGAGTTTGATCGGGCCGTCCATCATTAAGGTCTCCTGAACTTCTGATGACGCCCACCTTAGGTAGCGTAGTGTCGGTGTCAGGTCATACCTTTGTGAAAAAATTGTTAAGGAAATGTTGAATCATTACAAGATTTTTCAAGTTGACCACCATGGCTCGGAGCCCCGACTGCTCAAGCAACCGCTAGCTTTGGCTCAATTGCACCTGAAAACGACAGCCATTAGGTTCCATGTTGGTCAAGCTGACGCTCCAGCCCTGGTTCTCGCAAATCCGCTGCACCAGCGACAACCCCAGTCCCAGGCCTTCGCCGCGCTTTTCACTGCCGCGCACGAAAGGTTCGAACATTGCCTCGCGTTTTTCCTCGGGAATGCCCACACCGCTGTCCTCGACCGTGAAACCCGTGGCCGTGAGGGTCAAGCGGATAAACCCGCGCTCGGTGTAATGCAGCGCGTTACGCAACAGGTTGCCCATGACGGCGTGCAAGAGGGTTGCGTTGTAACAGGTGTCCAGCGGATTGCCCGGTTCGAAGATCAGGCTCAGCCCCTTGGCTTCGATCGGTTCGCGCCACTGGTTGAGCAGCCCGTCGGCGACCTGGCTCAATGTCTGCTGCGGCGACATGCTCGCGTCTTCTCGCTGGGCCCGGGCCAACATCAGGAAGGTTTGCACCAGCTCGCGCATCTCGGCGCACGCGCGGGCAATTCGCTCGACCTGGGCATGGCCACGCTGGTCGATACCGGGGTTTTCCAACAGCAGCTCACAGGAACTGGCCAGCACCATCAGGGGCGTGCGCAGTTCGTGGCTGACGTCACTGGTAAACAATCGCTCACGGGTCAATGCCTGGCGCAGCCGACCAAGGGTGGCGTCGAAGGCAACCGCCAGCTCGCCCACTTCGTCAGCGGCATAATCCGGTGCCAGGGGTGGCGCCAGCCCCAGCAATTGATCGCGGTGACGCACCTGGCGGGCGAGTCGCACCACCGGCGCCATCACTTTGCGCGCCAGGACCCAACCGAGAAAGACTGCCAGCGCCAGGCTCAGTACGAAGCCCACCAGCACCACGGCAAACAGCACTCGCTCACGTTCTTCGAAATCGCTTTGATCCTGCAGCAGTACGTAACGCCGGCCATCGACCACTTCAACCATCGCGTGATACGACAGCTGCTCGCGAAAGACCTCGTGGAAACCGGGCTCCAGATGCCGTAAATCCTTGGGCAACTCGAAGTCCCCCGGCCCACCGCTGAAATAGAACAGCTGGTCCGGCTCGGGGCGGTGGCTCCAGTCAGAGACGCTGTCCATCAGCAGGAGCCGTTGAAGATCGCCACCCAGCCCGGCTGAAATCAGCTTTTCTTCCACCAGGTGCACGGTCGCCACAATGCCCATGGCGAAGGCGCCTGCCACCAGTGCGCTCATCAGCGCAAAGGCGATGATGATCCGTTGAGCGAGGCTCTGCTTAAACTCCATCGCGACTCTCGGCCAAGCGATAACCCACACCGTGCACGGTTTGCAGCAAGGGCTTGGCGAAGGGCTTGTCGATCACCTGGCGCAGTTGATGGACGTGGCTGCGCAGGCTGTCGCTGTCCGGGCAGTCATCACCCCAGAGGGCTTCTTCGAGAATTTCGCGGCGCAGAACATGCGGGCTTTTCTGCATCAGCACGGCCAGCAACTTGAGGCCGACCGGGTTGAGCTTGAGCAGGCGACCTTCGCGGGTCACCTCCAGGGTATCGAGGTCGTAGCTCAGATCACCCACCTGCAAGGCGCGTCGACCGCCACCCTGGGCACGACGCATGACCGCTTCGATACGCGCCGCCAGTTCGGACAGGGCGAACGGTTTGATCAGGTAGTCATCGGCACCGGACTTGAAGCCTTGCAGCCGGTCATCCAGCTGATCGCGCGCGGTGAGCATGATCACCGGCGTGTCGCGGCGGGCGTCTTCGCGCAGGCGTTTGCACAGCGTATAGCCGTCAATGCCGGGCAACATGATGTCGAGCACGATCAAGTCATAGTGCTCGGTGGCCGCCAGGTGCAGGCCTGACAAACCGTCCTGCGCGCAATCCACGGTGTAGCCTTTGAGCCCCAGGTAATCGGCCAGATTGGCCAGGATATCGCGGTTGTCTTCAACCAATAGAATTCGCATGGGCACCTCCTCCGCACAGTAACGGCCGTCATGGCCCGCGCAGCTTAAGGCCAAGTGTGGCTCAGGGCTAGGACTGCGTGCAGTTGTCAATCCGATAGAAAAAACCGATGAAGGTTTAACAAGTTTTTCACTATCGATTCACACGCCAATGACAGCGCCGGGCTCAGACTCCGCGCGGATGCGCACTTCATACCCCTTCACCGACCAAGGAACTGCCATGGCTTCGACCGCTGCCCGCCCCGCTTCCAGACCGCTCAACTTTTGGGTGTGTCTGGGTGTGCCCGCTATCACAGCGATCAGTTTGGTGCTGCTTGAGCTGACGTCTCTGGACATGAACCTGGCCAAACTGTTCTACGACCCGGTCGCCGGGGAATTCATCGGACGCCACAGTTACTTCCTTGAAGACATCCTGCATGACCGAGCCAAGCAATTGGTCATCGCCTTTTCGGTGTTTGCGATCATCGGCTTTATCGGCTCGTTTTTCATCGCCAGGCTCAAGCCGTTCAAACGCGAACTGGGTTGCCTGGTGATGTCGCTGGCGCTGGCGACCTCGTTCGTGACCCCAGTGAAAGCGGTGACGGCCGTGCAATGCCCGTGGAGCCTCGAGCAATTCGGCGGCCACGAAACCTACAGCGAACTGCTCAGCCCGCGTCCGCAAACCGACAAGCCTGGGCGTTGCTGGCCTGGGGGTCATGCGGCGACGGGGTTTACCTTGTTCGCGCTGTTTTTTGTGTTGCGTGACCGTCGCCCGCGTCTGGCGCGCCAGGCCTTTGTGTTTGCGTTTGCACTGGGGACGGTGTTTTCGGTGAGCCGGATGATGCAGGGGGCGCACTTCTTTTCGCATAACGTGTGGACGGCGATTTTCTGCTGGCTGATCTGTCTGGGGTCTTACTACTACATCCTGTATCGACCGGCGTCCAAGGCTGAGAAAGCGTCCGAAGCACAACCGGTTAGCGTATGAACTGACGCCTTCGCGGGCAAGCCTCGCTCCTACAGGGATTTCGCTGGACCTGTAGGAGCGAGGCTTGCCCGCGAAGAAGCCCTTAAAAACCACACAACTTTATGCCGGGCAATAAAAAACCCCGCCGGTTCATCACCGGCGGGGTTTTCATGTACGGGGTAAGGCTGGCTTACATCATGCCGCCCATGCCACCCATACCGCCCATGTCTGGCATGCCGCCACCCGCTGGGCCGTCTTCCTTGATCTCAGCGATCATGGCTTCGGTAGTGATCATCAGGCTGGCAATCGACGAAGCCGCTTGCAGAGCCGAACGAGTCACTTTAGCCGGGTCCAGGATACCCATTTCGATCATGTCGCCGTATTCGCCGGTCGCAGCGTTGTAACCGTAGTTACCCGAACCTTGCTTGACCTTGTCGACCACAACGCTTGGCTCGTCGCCGGAGTTGGCAACGATCTGGCGCAGTGGCGCTTCTACAGCGCGACGCAGCAACTGGATGCCAACGTTCTGGTCATCGTTGTCGCCTTTGAGCTCGGAGATTGCCTGCAGAGCGCGAACCAGTGCCACGCCGCCGCCAGGTACCACGCCTTCTTCAACGGCTGCACGGGTAGCGTGCAGGGCGTCTTCAACGCGGGCTTTCTTCTCTTTCATTTCAACTTCGGAACCAGCGCCAACCTTGATCACTGCAACGCCGCCGGACAGCTTGGCCAGACGCTCTTGCAGTTTTTCACGGTCGTAGTCGGACGAAGTGTCAGCCACTTGCTGACGGATCTGCAGAACGCGAGCCTGGATGTCAGCTTCAACGCCGGCGCCGTCGATCACGGTGGTGTTTTCTTTGGACAGGATCACGCGCTTGGCATTACCCAGGTGTTCCAGGGTAGTGCTTTCCAGGCTCAGGCCGATCTCTTCGGAGATTACGGTACCGCCAGTCAGAACAGCGATGTCCTGCAGCATGGCCTTGCGACGGTCGCCGAAGCCTGGAGCCTTGACGGCTGCGACTTTAACGATGCCACGCATGTTGTTCACAACCAGAGTCGCCAAGGCTTCGCCTTCAACGTCTTCGGCCACGATCAGCAGTGGACGGCCGGCTTTGGCAACGGCTTCCAGGACTGGCAGCATTTCGCGGATGTTGGAGATCTTTTTGTCGACCAGCAGGATCAGCGGACCGTCCAGCTCGGCAGTCATGGTCTCTGGCTTGTTGACGAAGTACGGGGACAGGTAGCCACGGTCGAACTGCATGCCTTCAACAACCGACAGTTCGTTTTCCAGGCCCGAGCCCTCTTCAACGGTGATCACGCCTTCTTTACCGACTTTTTCCATGGCTTCGGCAATGATGTCGCCGATGGAGCTGTCGGAGTTGGCCGAGATGGTGCCGACCTGAGCGATGGCCTTGGTGTCAGCGCAAGGCTTGGACAGGGCTTTCAGCTCTTTGACGATAGCGATGGTCGCTTTGTCGATGCCGCGCTTCAGGTCCATCGGGTTCATGCCGGCAGCGACGGCTTTCAGGCCTTCGTTGACGATCGACTGAGCCAGAACGGTAGCGGTGGTGGTGCCGTCGCCTGCGTCATCGTTGGCACGGGAGGCAACGTCTTTGACCAGCTGCGCGCCCATGTTTTCGAAGCGATCTTTCAGCTCGATTTCTTTGGCAACGGACACGCCGTCCTTGGTGATGGTCGGAGCGCCGAAGCTCTTCTCGATGATCACGTTACGGCCTTTAGGGCCCAGGGTCGCTTTTACTGCGTCAGCCAGGACGTTGACACCGGCGAGCATTTTCTTGCGGGCGGAATCGCCGAATTTAACTTCTTTAGCAGCCATGATCGATATTCCTTAAATACTTTGTAGTAACGGGAAAATGAGCGGGGAATCAGCCTTCGACAACAGCGAGGATTTCGCTCTCGCCGATGACCAGCAGGTCTTCGCCGTCAACTTTCACAGTGTTGCTGCCGGAGTAAGGGCCGAACACAACCTTGTCACCCACTTTCACGGACAGCGCACGCACTTCACCGTTGTCCAGGACTTTGCCCGGGCCTACAGCGAGGACTTCGCCCTGGTTTGGCTTTTCAGCAGCCGAACCTGGCAGGACGATACCGCCAGCGGTTTTCTTTTCTTCTTCGCTGCGACGGACGACGACGCGGTCATGCAGAGGACGAAGCTTCATTGTCGATCTCTCCTAATTGTGGTTTTCATCGGCCGGTGTATTCCCGGCGGGTTTAACAAATCCGGCGGTGCCGGGTGCGGTTCGTCAAGCGAACCGCGGAAGTCTGTCTGGCGTGATCGCCAGAAACCTTGCGGTGACCGTTACATAAGGGCGCATAAGCTTATTACAAGGGCGGGGATCGAAATTTTTTTGCATCAATGCCCCGAAAACGAACACGGCACCCGAAGGTGCCGTGCAGCTGAAACGCTTTACTTGGAATCGCGGTGTTCGAACTCGCCTTCGATTACGTTCGGCTCGCGGCCCAGCGGCTGCTGCGGAGCAGGACCGCCACGTGGTTGAAGATCATCGGCAAACGCCCGCTGGCGGATCGCTGCCTCTTCAGCGCGCTGGCGCATTTTATTGGCCAGCAGTCGACGGGAGATCGGCAGCAGCATGATCAGACCCAGCACGTCCGTGACGAAGCCCGGCAGAATCAACAGACCGCCCGCCAGGGCCAGCATCAAGCCTTCAAGCATGGTCTGGGCCGGCAACTCGCCGCGGTTCAGGCTTTCACGCGCACGCAACGCAGTGGCCAGACCGGCGATGCGCAGCACGAACACGCCGAGCATCGAGCCGAGAATGATCAGCAGCAGGGCCGGGAAAAACCCGATGGCCCCGCTGACCTTGACGAATACGAACAGCTCCAACACCGGAAACAGTACAAAGAGCAATAAAAAAGGGCGCATCAAATGGTTCCTCAACGCAAGAATGCCTTGCCAGTCTTCCCTAGATGACGTCGCCGTTTCGTGAATTCAAGCGTCAGCCACTTCATTTTTCGGCCAATGCTCGGCGTGAGCCAGGAAAACCAAGGCTTCGCGCACTTGTGTCGGCGTATTACAAGTTGCCTGGAACGGCAGCCAGTACAGGGCCTGGCCAATGCGTAGGTGCATGCCTTCGCTATCGATACCCGCCAGTTGCGCCGGCTCGGTTTTCGGCAGCCCCGCCAAATCGACGTAGTGGGCGATGGCTTTGGCGTGATCGGCGTTCATGTGCTCGACCATGCTCAGTTCGGCTTTGCCGGCGAACGGATTGGCCAGGGTCAGTTGGTCGACCCAGTGAATCGCACCGAAACCGCCGATGTAACGGTGACGCACAGGCTTGAGCACCCAGAAATCGAAATCGTGGGCCTTGTGGTAGCTCTGCGACTCCGGGAAATAGCGGTAGTAACGCTCGGCGGCCGCTTCGATCGCGGCCTCGTCTTCGAGCTTTTCTGCTTCGGCGAGATAAGTCAGGCGACCAACGGCTTGCACATCGTCGGCCTCACGTTCGCCCACAAAGAGCGAGCATTTCGGATCTTTCTGCAGGTTATGGGTGTGCTGGGCGATGCGGCTGATAAGGATCAGCGGCCGGCCCTGCTCGTCCAGGCAATACGGAACCACGGAGCCAAACGGGAAACCGGGCATCGACTTGGAGTGCGTCGACAGCACCCCGCGGTATTCCTTGAGAAGCAATTCTCGGGCATTCTTGGCCGCTTCAACGCTCAATTTATGACTCCTTATATAGAATCCGTCGAAAAAACGGACAGGCGCCTGGGGATAAGTTCCAGTACGCCATCGGGGCAGTTCTCATGTGCAACCAGGCCACATCAGGTGCAGATCGAGAGGCCCTCTAGGAAGGAAACCACTCTGAACCTGCTATTGGGGCATGCGAATGCAACTCACTGACAAAGTAATCATTATCACTGGCGGTTGCCAGGGTTTAGGCCGTTCCATGGCCGAGTATTTCGCGGGTAAAGGCGCGAAGCTGGCGCTGGTGGACCTGAACCAGGAAAAGCTCGACGACACCATCGCGGCGTGCAAAGCCAAGGGCGTAGAAGCTCGGGCTTACCTGTGCAACGTTGCCAACGAAGAGCAAGTGACGCACATGGTCGCCCAGGTGGCCGAAGATTTCGGCGCGATTCATGGATTGATCAACAACGCCGGCATCCTGCGCGACGGCCTGCTGCTGAAGGTCAAGGATGGCGAAATGACCAAGATGAGCCTGGCCCAATGGCAGGCGGTCATCGACGTCAACCTGACCGGCGTGTTCCTGTGCACCCGTGAAGTCGCGGCAAAAATGGTCGAGCTGAACAACAGCGGCGCGATCATCAATATCTCCTCGATCTCCCGCGCCGGCAACGTCGGCCAGACCAACTACTCCGCCGCCAAGGCTGGCGTGGCCGCGGCAACCGTGACCTGGGCCAAGGAACTGGCACGTTATGGCATTCGCGTGGCTGGCATTGCACCGGGCTTTATCGAAACCGAGATGACGTTGGGCATGAAGCCTGAAGCGCTGGAGAAGATGACGGCCGGGATCCCGCTCAAGCGCATGGGCAAACCGGAAGAGATCGCCCATTCGGCGGCGTACATTTTCGAGAACGACTACTACACCGGCCGGATTCTGGAAATGGATGGCGGGCTGCGGATCTAAGGCCTCATAGATCAATGTGGGCGCTAGCCTGCTAGCGATTGAGCGGGTTCAGTCAACTTATTTGTTGAATGTGAATCCGCTATCGCTAGCAGGCTAGCTCCCACAGTTAGTTGTGTTTCAGGCCATCAATCGTCGCTGATGGTGATGTTCGGCATCGCCGGCGACACCGCTTCCTGCAACACAATCCGCGCGCCGACGTGGCGGGCGAGTTCCTGGTACACCAGGGCAATCGGGCTGTCAGGTTCGGCGATCACCGTAGGCTTGCCGCCATCGGCCTGTTCGCGGATAGCCATTGCCAGCGGCAACGACGCCAGCAGTTCGACGCCATACTGGTTGGCCAGCTTCACCCCTCCGCCCTCACCAAACAGATGCTCGGCATGCCCGCAATTGGAGCAGATGTGCACGGCCATGTTTTCCACCACACCGAGCACCGGGATGTTGACCTTGCGGAACATCTCCACGCCCTTGCGTGCGTCCAGCAATGCCAGATCTTGCGGCGTGGTAACGATCACCGCGCCAGCCACCGGGACTTTCTGCGCCAGAGTCAGCTGGATATCACCGGTGCCTGGTGGCATGTCAATGACCAGGTAATCCAGATCGCCCCAGGCGGTTTGCGTGACCAGTTGCAACAATGCGCCGGAAACCATCGGCCCACGCCAGACCATCGGCGTGTTGTCGTCGGTCAGGAACGCCATCGACATCACTTCAACGCCATGGGATTCAATCGGCACGAACCATTTCTGATCCTTGACCTTCGGTCGGGTGCCTTCGGGGATGCCGAACATGATGCCCTGGCTCGGACCGTAGATGTCCGCGTCGAGAATCCCGACCTTGGCGCCTTCACGGGCCAGGGCCAGCGCGAGGTTGGCGGCGGTGGTGGACTTGCCCACGCCGCCCTTGCCGGACGCCACGGCGACCACGTTCTTGACGTTGGCCAGGCCCGGGATTTGCGCCTGGGCCTTGTGCGCGGCGATCACGCTGGTGATGTCAACGCGCGCGCTCGTCACGCCGTCGAGGCCTTCGATCGCCATTTGCAACATTTGCGACCAGCCACTCTTGAACAGACCGGCGGCGTAGCCCAGTTCCAGTTGCACGCTGACGCGATCGCCCTGGATGTCGATGCTGCGCACACACCCGGCGCTGACCGGGTCCTGGTTCAGATAAGGGTCGGTGTATTGGCGAAGGACGGCTTCCACCGCTGCGCGATTGACGGCGCTCATGGGCAACTCCGATAGCAAGACTGGAAAATCAGGGGGGTATCCTACGCCGGACATACATTTGTGGCGAGGGAGCTTGCTCCCGCTCGGCTGCGAAGCAGTCGCAATCAGGCAGACGCACTCCTTGCGCCGAAAACGGGTTGGAGGGTTTGGGGCGGCTTCGCCACCCAGCGGGAGCAAGCTCCCTCGCCACAGAAGCATTTTCACGCTCATACTGCCGGTGCATAGGTTTGGGCATTCGATGCAACCGGAAACAGGCTGACGGGGTGAAAAATATGCGCCAGCGCTTTATAGTGGCCGACCTCCGTTTCATCAAGTAGCCGAGCCCCATGTCCGAGCCACGCAAGATCCTCGTCACCAGCGCCCTGCCCTATGCCAATGGTTCGATCCATCTTGGCCACATGCTGGAATACATCCAGACCGATATGTGGGTGCGCTTCCAGAAGCACCGCGGCAACCAATGCATTTATGTCTGCGCCGACGACGCCCATGGTTCGGCCATCATGCTGCGCGCGGAAAAGGAAGGCATCACCCCGGAACAACTGATCGCCAACGTCCAGGCTGAACACAGCGCCGACTTTGCCGAGTTCCTGGTGGATTTCGACAACTTCCACTCCACTCACGCCGAAGAAAACCGTGAGCTGTCGAGCCAGATCTACCTGAAGCTGCGCGACGCCGGGCACATCGCCCAGCGCTCGATCACTCAGTACTTCGACCCGGAAAAGAAAATGTTCCTGGCCGACCGCTTCATCAAGGGCACCTGCCCGAAATGCGGCACTGAAGACCAGTACGGCGACAACTGCGAAAAATGCGGTGCAACCTACGCACCCACCGACCTGAAGGATCCGAAGTCGGCGATCTCTGGTGCCACTCCGGTGCTCAAGGATTCCCAGCACTTCTTCTTCAAGCTGCCGGACTTCCAGGAAATGCTGCAAGCCTGGACCCGCAGCGGCACCCTGCAAGAAGCCGTGGCGAACAAGATCGCCGAATGGCTGGATGCCGGCCTGCAACAGTGGGACATCTCCCGCGATGCGCCGTACTTCGGCTTCGAGATCCCCGACGAGCCAGGCAAATACTTCTACGTCTGGCTGGACGCGCCGATCGGCTATATGGCCAGCTTCAAGAACCTCTGCGCCCGCCGTCCGGAACTGGATTTCGACGCGTTCTGGGGTAAGGACTCCACCGCCGAGCTGTACCACTTCATCGGCAAGGACATCGTCAACTTCCACGCCCTGTTCTGGCCAGCGATGCTCGAAGGCGCCGGTTTCCGCAAGCCGACCGGCATCAACGTGCACGGCTACCTGACCGTCAACGGTCAGAAAATGTCCAAGTCCCGCGGCACTTTTATCAAAGCCCGGACTTACCTGGACCACCTGTCGCCGGAATACCTGCGCTACTACTACGCGGCGAAGCTGAGCCGTGGCGTCGATGACCTGGACCTGAACCTCGAAGACTTCGTGCAGAAGGTCAACTCCGATCTGGTCGGCAAAGTCGTCAACATCGCCAGCCGTTGCGCCGGGTTTATCCACAAGGGCAACGGCGGTGTGCTGGTGGCCGGCAACGCCGCACCGGAACTGACCGAAGCGTTTCTGGCCGCAGCGCCAAGCATTGCCGAGGCCTACGAGGCGCGCGACTTCGCCCGTGCCATGCGCGAGATCATGGGCCTGGCCGACCGTGCCAACGCCTGGATCGCCGACAAGGCACCGTGGTCGCTGAACAAACAGGAAGGCAAGCAGGACGAAGTCCAGGCCATCTGCGCCCTGGGCGTGAACCTGTTCCGCCAACTGGTGATCTTCCTCAAACCGGTGCTGCCGTTGCTGGCCGCCGACGCCGAGGCGTTCCTCAACGTCGCGCCGCTGACCTGGAATGACCACGCGACCTTGCTCAGCAACCATCAACTGAACGAGTTCAAGCCGTTGATGACCCGTATCGACCCGGTAAAAGTCCAAGCCATGAGCGATGCATCGAAAGAAGACCTGACCGCCAGCGCAACCGACACCGGCAATGCCGCGCCGGCCGGCAATGGCGAACTGGCCAAGGATCCGCTGTCGCCCGAAATCGATTTCGACGCCTTCGCCGCGATCGACCTGCGCGTCGCCTTGATCGTCAAGGCTGAACACGTGGAAGGGGCCGACAAGCTGCTGCGCCTGACACTCGACATCGGTGACGAGCAACGCAACGTGTTCTCCGGGATCAAGAGCGCTTACCCGGATCCGTCCAAGCTCAATGGCCGTCTGACCATGATGATCGCCAACCTCAAGCCGCGGAAAATGAAGTTCGGCATCTCCGAAGGCATGGTGATGGCGGCCGGCCCTGGTGGAGAAGAAATCTACCTGCTCAGCCCCGACAGCGGTGCCAAGCCGGGCCAGCGCATCAAGTAAGTTTCTGCGCTAAATCGATCCCACAGTCGTGCCTGGCGCGACTGTGGGATTTTCATATCAGGCCCCACCCTCCGTCCTTCCCGGATAATGCCTAAGCTTTTTAGAACGCTCTGTTAAAAAGCCCTCTTTCTACCGGCACAATCATGACCGAGATGCTGCTTACGCTTATCAGTGCCGCCCTGATCAACAACCTCGTGTTGCACTGGCCGCTGGGCGTCGATCCGCTGCTGGGCAGCGAGCGCGATCAGGTTCATGCATTGGGTATTGCGACGACGTGTCTGATGCTGATGGTCGGCATACTGGGCTACCCGGCTTATCACTGGCTGCTGGTGCCGCTGGAACTGGCTTCGCTGCGTCTTTTCGTGTTCCTGCCCTTGAGCGTATTGCTGATCGGCCCGCTGCTGAAAGCGCTTTCCCGGTTACTTCCAAAGCTTGCGTTTGATGGCCTCTGGCCGTTGCTGCTGGGCAACGCGGGTGTGCTGGGGCTGGCATTGCTCAACGCTCAGGACGACAAAGGATTCTTCCACGCCACCGCCCTGTGCCTCGGTGCAGGACTGGGGTTCTGGCTGGTGCTCAGCCTGTTCAGTGACTTGCGCCAGCGCACAATCGAAAATGATATTCCCCTGCCCTTTCGCGGCCTGCCGATCGAGCTGATCGGCGCCGGACTGATCGCAGTGGCTTTTCTCGGATTCAGCGGGCTGATCAAAACATGAGTCTGATTCAACGCATCGACGCCCTCTTGCCGCAGACCCAATGCGGCAAGTGCGGCCACCCCGGATGCAAGCCTTACGCCGAAGGCATCGCCAGCGGCGAGCCGATCAACAAGTGCCCGCCAGGGGGCAGCGAAACCATCTCGGCGCTGGCCGAGTTGCTGCAAGTGCCGGTGCTGGAACTGGACGTCAGCCGCGGCTCGGCACCGGCGCAGATCGCTTACATCCGCGAAGCCGAATGCATCGGTTGCACCAAATGCATCCAGGCGTGTCCGGTGGATGCCATCGTCGGTGCTGCCAAATTGATGCACACGGTGATCATCGACGAATGCACCGGTTGCGACCTGTGTGTCGCGCCGTGCCCGGTGGATTGCATCGAAATGCGGCCACTGCCCTTGGCCACGGTGCTGCCGATTGTTGGTGGCCTGGCGTTCAGCCTTGAGGAACAACGGGCGCGCACCGCCAAACGCAATCATGCGCGGCGTCGCTTCGAACAGCGCAACGCCCGTTTGCGCCGCGAGGAAGAGCAGAAACTCGCCGAACGTCAGGCCCGCGCTCAACGCGCCACGCCGCAAAACGAAGTGCCGACGCTCGACCCGGTTCAGGCTGCGCTTGAGCGGGTGCGTGCGCAGAAAGCGGCAAACGCCGATGCGGCGTTGAAAAAAGCCAAGATCGACCTGGCGATGAGTCGTGCGCAACTGAACAAGTCGCTCAAGGCGTTCGGGCATCCGCCGACCTTCGAGCAGCAGTCGCAATTGATCGTGCTGCAACAGCAATTCGAGATGGCAGAGCAAGCCTTGGCCAAGCTGGAAAGCAGCGCGCCGCCCATCCCCGCACCGGCACCCGCCGCGCCAGCGAAGGATGCCGAGCTGAAACGGGCGAAGATCCAGCTGGCCATGCGCCGCGCCGAACTCAACAAGGCGCGAACCGGCGAAGCCGCAGCTGAACAGATTGCAGCGCTGGAACGCGCTGTGATGGACGCCGAGCGTCAGGTGGATGCCTATGTCGCCCCTTGAATCGGTGGACGAACGCCTTCAGCAGGCCATGAAGTGGGTGTTGCTGGCCACGGTGCCGGGCATGCTGGCGTTGTTCTGGTTGTATGGCTGGGGCGTGTTGATCAACCTGATTTTGACGGCTATTACCGCATTGACGGTTGAAGCTGCGGTGCTGCACCTGCGCAAGCAATCGATCAAGCCAACGCTGAGCGACGGCAGCGCGCTCGTCAGCGCGACGTTGCTGGCCTTGGCCTTGCCGCCTTATTGCCCGTGGTGGCTGACGGTCAGTGCGGCGGCATTCGCCCTGCTCGGTAAACACCTTTATGGCGGGGTTGGCAAAAATCCGTTCAACCCGGCGATGCTTGGTTTTGCCCTGGTGCTGGTGACCTTTCCCCAACAGATGACCCTCTGGCCATCGGCCCACGGCATGAGTCTGCTCGGTGGCTTGCAACAGGTCTTCGGCTTCGGTCAGGCGCCAGATGCCTGGGCCCAGGCCACGGCGCTGGACAGCCTGCGAATCAACAAAAGCCTGACCATGGATGAACTCTTCGCGAGCAATCCGGCGTTCGGCCATTTCGGCGGACGCGGTGTGGAATGGGTCAACCTGGCCTTTCTCGCTGGCGGCGCGTTTCTTCTGCAACGGCGGGTGTTCACCTGGCATGCACCGGTCGGCATGCTTGCCAGTCTGTTCATCATCAGCCTGTTGTGCTGGAACGGTTCGGGCTCCGACTCCCATGGCTCGCCGCTGTTTCACCTGCTCACCGGCGCGACCATGCTGGGCGCGTTTTTTATTGCCACCGAGCCGGTGTCCGGCGCGAAGAGCCCCGGTGCCCGATTGTTGTTCGGTGCCGGCGTGGGATTACTCACCTACCTGATTCGTACTTGGGGCGGATACCCCGACGGTGTAGCGTTTGCCGTGTTGTTGATGAACCTTGGCGTCCCGGCGCTGGAGCGGTTAGTCGCGTCCAGGCAGGAGCAGATGGCCCCATGAACCGAGCGACGAGCGTTGTGATGCTGGTGCTGCTGGCCGGGTTGGGAATTGGCGTGACGTACGTCGTGCAGCACGCTAGCGAACCGCGCATCAGTGCGCAACAGCGCTTGATCGACAGCCGCAACCTGCTGGACCTGCTACCGCCAGACAGCTACGACAATCAGCCGTTGGACCAGCCACTCGCCCTCGAAAACATCCGGCTGTCCAACAGCACGCTGCTGGGCGGCTATTTGGCGACCAAGGCCAGCCAACCGAGCGCGGTGTTGCTGCGCAGCCAGACCTTGGGCTACGAGGGCTCCATCGAGCTGCTGATCGCCATCGGCGCCAGCGGCAAGTTGCTGGGGGTCAAGACCCTCAAGCAATCGGAAACCCCAGCCCTGGGCGGCAAGATCGCCGACTGGCCCAATACCTGGCTTCAGGTGTTTACTGGCAAGTCGCGAAACGCCCCCGGCGACACCGGCTGGGCCTTGAGAAAAGACCAGGGTCAATTCGATCAGATAGCGGGCGCGACCATTACTTCACGGGCGGTAATCAGCGCCGTTCATGACGCGTTGCGTTTCTTCGACGAACACCCGCAACAGCTAATCGGGAGCAGTGCGCATGAATAAGACATCGACACTGCGCAACTCTCTGATGCTTGCGCCTCTGATCGGAGCTACGCAGGCCTGGCCGACCGCTCTCGGCCTGTGGCTGATGTTCTTCGTAGTGATCAATGCATATGACCTCAGCATGGCCGCCTTGCGATCACGGCTGATCCCGTCCACCCGCTTGCTTGCCAGCATCCTGTTGGCCGCCACGTTGACCAGTTGCGCGGAACTGGCCGCGCAGGTCGCGTCACTTCAATGGCATCAGCACGCGGGGATCTATGCAGGATTGATCGCCTTGCAATGTGTGGTGCTGGAGCACAATGGTTTTTTCCAGGAACCGCGGCTTGATCGCCTGCGTTTGTGTGGCCTGTTTGGCGCGCTATTGGTGGGGCTAGGCCTGCTGCGCGAGGTTATCGGTAACGGCGGTCTGCACCTGGCCACGCTGGTCCCTGGCGGATTCATTCTCTTGGGACTGCTGATCGCCGCCTGGCAGGCCTGGCACCGACCGACTCCCTCACACTGACCGACATCGAGGAAACGCACTGTCCATGAATGCCGCAAAACGTCTGGAAATTTTCCGCAGGTTTCACGAAGACAACCCGGAACCGAAGACCGAACTGGCCTATTCCTCGCCGTTCGAATTGCTGATTGCGGTCATTCTGTCCGCCCAGTCGACCGATGTTGGTGTGAACAAGGCCACCGCCAGACTCTATCCGGTGGCCAACACGCCGGCGGCGATCTATGCCTTGGGCGTCGAAGGGCTGTCGGAATACATCAAGACCATCGGCCTGTTCAACAGCAAAGCGAAAAACGTGATCGAAACCTGTCGTTTGCTGGTTGAGCGCCATGGCGGCGAGGTTCCGCAAACCCGAGAGGAACTGGAGGCGCTGCCCGGCGTCGGCCGCAAGACCGCCAACGTGGTGCTCAATACCGCTTTCCGGCAACTGACTATGGCCGTGGATACCCACATTTTCCGAGTCAGCAACCGCACGGGCATTGCTCCGGGCAAAAACGTGGTCGAGGTGGAGATGAAGCTGATGAAGTTTGTCCCCAAGCAATACCTGCTCGATTCACACCATTGGCTGATCCTTCATGGACGCTACGTTTGCCTGGCCCGCAAGCCTCGTTGCGGGAGCTGCCGGATCGAAGACCTGTGCGAATACAAGCAAAAGACCTCGGACGATTGAGGCAGTATTAGTTTTATTGATTCATCGATTGAAAAAATCTTTTTTACCCGCCGGGAGTTTGTCGATATAAGGAGCGCCAAAGGCAGTCTTAGCCTGGAGTTAACCTTATGAGCACTGGCAAAGAGCAATTGGACGTAGAAGACGACTTCACACCTGTTGAGACCGATGACGCTGAACCGGTGGTTGAAGTGGCGAAGACCAACCTGAGCAAACGCCGCACCATTGACAATCTGCTGGAGGAGCGTCGACTGCAAAAGCAGTTGGCCGATTACGATTTTGACCTTTGACACCTGAAAGCCTCCCGAAACGGAGGCTTTTTACTGGGTGCTGCCCGCCCCCCGATGAACGCCCTTTCATCACGCCTCGTCAATCGCCAGTGCGCTCATACCAGTCCATTACGTTGAGCGAGTTCGATCAGATCAACCAATGAGCGAGCATTGAGCTTCAACAACAGGCGTGTCTTGTAAGTACTGACCGTTTTATTGCTGAGGAACATGCCATCGGCAATCTCCTTGTTTGTCTTTCCTCGAGCCAACTGTTGCAACACCATCATTTCGCGCCCGGATAGACGATCCACCATATCGGCTTCACTGGCATTCCCGAGACTGGAGCGAACGGTATGCAGCGCTTGATTCGGAAAGTAGCTGTAGCCCGAAAGCACGGCCTTTATCGCACTGAGCAATTCAGTGAGATCCTGTTGTTTGCAGACATACCCCGCGGCCCCCGACTGCATGCAACGCATGGAAAAATGTCCGGGGGCCTGAGAGGTCAGGATCAGCACTTTAAGAGGCATCGCTGTTGTGGTCAGACGCGCAATGACTTCCAGCCCGTCCAGCTTCGGTATCCCAATATCCAGAATGACAATATCCGGCATAAGTTCGCGGGCAAGTTGTAACGCATCCACACCGTTATCTGTTTCTGCAATGACTTCGTAGCCATGACGTTCCATCAGCATACGTACCGCAAGACGAATGACGGGGTGATCATCCACGATCAGCACTTTATTCATGGGCAAGTCCAATTTCGCTGTTCGAATTTTTAGAGCCCGCACAATAGCCTAGTCGTTTCATCCGTGGCATGCCGCCCCCCTCGGCCACCCGCAGCGAAAGACATTCCCTACAAACAAGCAGGACATGTCTTACAAAAATCAGACGAATACTGTGTGTCTTAAATTTTATCGCCCCGGCGGCACGGTGCTTTCAAAATTGTTTTTGTATCGATTTACATCAGGAAATCAAAGAAACCAGAGGTTGACCGAAGGATCCGACAGACGCTGACGATTGAGCTACGCTAAAAAACAACCGATATTTTCAGGCGAACATTCACACTCGCTCGTTAAAAATCAAGACGTGACCACTAATCAACTTACAACAACCCTTACACCAGGCAACACTTCAGAAACAGCAATAAACGCCACACTTACCAAAACAACAATAACAAAAATACCCGAGGCGCAAATAATACAGCTACTATGACTCCCGTTAACAAACCCACTAAAAGGACACCCCCAAAACAGCAGACCGCCTTCCCGACTCCGACAACTTACCAACACCCGAAACCTCTCCATAAATTGATCGAGAACAGACAATCTTCCATGAGCAAACAACATGAACAAACTCAAAATAAGAATTTCCAACCCCATGACAATCATTGCAATATTTGCAACACTGTCTGAAACTTCGGCTGCTATCTCTCTTCCATTTCTCGACAATAAGGAACGAGAGATCTATATCTGGTTCCTTATCAGCTTTCCCTTTTATTTGCTCTTCCTATTCTTCGCCACACTCAACTTCAACTATCGATCGCTTTACGCGCCCTCTGATTTTGAGAAAGGCAAGCATTTCATCAAGGCCATGACCGATGCCGATCACGCGCAAGTCAATACACCCGAGCATTTGATTGAGCACCCCTTACGCTCATCGGTGTTGCTAAAGGATCTGCACATCGTCGATGCACGATGGATGAGCAACAAAATGGACTTCAACACTTTGATGGAAAAGATCCAGCAACCACAGGAAAACCCTGCGCGCGTGATCGTGTTCCTAACCTGTACTGATTCAGAGGCGTTACTGAAGGAAGGCGCACACAAGCATTCGAAACAAACAAAGAAACGCAACAGCACTACGTTCTGGGTTGCCTACAATTTGAGCTCACATGGCATGACGACGATGGCTTGAACGCCAATAGCAGAAGACCGATTGCGACGGGCAGTCGGAGAGTAAAGCAGACGAAAGCTTATTTGTAACAACAACAAGAAAGTTGATACATGATACCCGGCAGGAAAAATCCCTCTTTCAGAAATGTGGCCTTGTCACTGACAAGGCCACATTTCCATTACCGTCGTTGCAGCTTCAAAGATCTCAGAAAAGCTTCCGGCCTTTGTTTGCAGCAATGCGCATGCGCAAGGCGTTGAGCTTGATGAAGCCCGCTGCGTCGGCCTGGTTATAGGCGCCGCCGTCTTCTTCGAAGGTCGCGATGTTGGCATCGAACAACGATTCGTCGGACTTGCGACCGGTGACGATCACATTGCCCTTGTACAGCTTCAGGCGCACAACGCCGTTCACGTGTGCCTGGGACGCATCGATCATTTGCTGCAGCATCAGACGCTCAGGGCTCCACCAGTAACCGGTGTAGATCAGGCTGGCGTATTTAGGCATCAGCTCGTCTTTGAGGTGAGCCACTTCGCGGTCCAGAGTGATCGATTCGATCGCACGGTGAGCGCGCAGCATGATGGTGCCGCCAGGAGTTTCGTAGCAACCACGGGACTTCATGCCCACGTAACGGTTCTCGACGATGTCGAGACGGCCGATACCGTGTTCGCCACCGATACGGTTCAGGGTCGCCAGCACGGTGGCCGGGGTCATTTCGACGCCGTCCAGTGCCACGATGTCGCCGTTGCGGTAGGTCAGTTCCAGGTACTGCGCCTTGTCAGGAGCCTTCTCCGGGGAGACGGTCCATTTCCACATGTCTTCTTCGTGCTCGGTCCAGGTGTCTTCCAGCACGCCGCCTTCATAGGAAATGTGCAGCAGGTTGGCATCCATCGAGTACGGGGATTTTTTCTTGCCGTGGCGCTCGATCGGGATATTGTGCTTTTCAGCATAATCCATCAGCTTTTCACGGGAGAGCAGGTCCCATTCGCGCCAAGGGGCGATCACTTTCACGCCAGGCTTCAGTGCGTAGGCGCCCAGTTCGAAACGAACCTGGTCGTTACCCTTGCCGGTGGCGCCGTGGGAAATGGCGTCAGCGCCGGTTTCGTTGGCGATTTCGATCAGGCGTTTGGCGATCAACGGGCGAGCGATGGAAGTACCCAGCAGGTACTCGCCTTCGTAAACGGTGTTGGCGCGGAACATCGGGAAAACGAAATCGCGCACGAATTCTTCGCGCAGATCGTCGATGTAGATCTCTTTCACGCCCATGGCCTGAGCCTTGGCGCGTGCAGGTTCAACCTCTTCGCCCTGACCCAGGTCAGCGGTAAAGGTCACCACTTCACAGTTATAAGTATCCTGCAGCCACTTGAGGATCACCGAAGTGTCCAGGCCGCCGGAATACGCCAGAACGACCTTGTTTACGTCCGCCATGCCATCACTCCACGGGGTTCTACGGAAAGCCGTGAAGTCTACCGGTCATACGGAATAATTTACAGAGGCGCGACAGCTTATGACGACGAAGCGACAGATTCTGTCGAGCGAGCGACGAATTCAGCAAACTCAGGATGTCGCCGAAGAGCTTCCCGGCGTCGTGGTTTGAGGCGCGACTTTCTCGGTCGGTGCCACCCGCTCCAGGCGCACCGCGACCCGGCGATTCTTCGCGCGGTTGGCGGCGCTGGTGTTCGGCGCCACAGGGTAGCGCTCACCGTGGAAACGCAGGGTGATCTGCGATTCCTGGATGCCATTGGCCTTGAAATAGTCCATCACCGCCAACGCCCGGCGGCGTGACAGCTCGCGGTTGGTCAGGCGATTGCCGCTGTTGTCGGAGTGCCCGTCGAGTTCGATGTGATTGACCGTCGGATCCGCTTTCATGAACTCCAGCATCACCTGCAACTGCGCCTTGGCTTGCGAATCAAGATCAACGCCTTCACCCGGGAAACCGATCTCGGACTGTTTGACCTGCTCGAAATTCTTCGGCAGCAGTTTCGCCACGCAACCCTGGTAGTCGTTGAAGGCCTTGCTGAACTTGACCGGCAACAGGCGCACTTCAGAGACGCGGCCATCACCAGAGGAATGCCGGATGACCGGACTGCGGCCATCCATCAACCCGCTGATCAGGCGCCCGGCCTGAACTTGCGAACTGTTGAACAACACGTTGCCGCTGCCGATTCTCACCGATCCCAGATTGATGTCGCCACGTCCCGGTTGCCACGGCGCAGCGGCCGCCAGCAGGGTTGCTGAACCGCCACCGATCATCGCATTGTAGGCTTTCAGACGAAACGTCGCCTGCTCGCCGGCGCGGCGCACGAATTCACCCGAACCGAAATCGGTAATCGGTTGAGTCAGGCGGCATTCGAACTTGTCACCTTCGACCGTCCACTCGATGCTCTCCAGACGTGTCTGGAAAGTGAGCGCCATCGCAGGGAGGCTGGCAAACACACTGAGCAAGGCTAAATAACGCTGGCGCACGGGAGGCTCCACTGGCTTCTACAACAAAAAGACCGACACACATATTTACGGCATACCTGTTGGATATCGGAAGCTTCCTGCAAAACTTGATAGCGAGTGCCTGAGAGAGTCTTTTCCGGTAGCATTCCCCAGAGTTTGACCCGCCTGGAATCCCCTCATGTCCGACCGCCTGACCCTGCTGCGTCCCGACGACTGGCATATTCATCTTCGCGATGGTGCTGTGTTGACCAATACCGTTGCGGATGTCGCGCGCACCTTTGGTCGCGCCATCATCATGCCCAACCTGGTACCTCCGGTGCGTAACGCCGCTGAAGCCGACGGCTATCGCCAGCGGATTCTCGCTGCACGTCCGGCCGGCAGTCGTTTCGAACCGTTGATGGTGCTGTACCTGACCGACCGCACCCAGCCCGACGAAATTCGCGAGGCCAAGGCCAGCGGTTTCGTTTACGCCGCCAAGCTGTACCCGGCCGGCGCGACCACCAACTCGGACTCGGGTGTCACCAGTATCGACAAGATCTTCCCTGCACTTGAGGCCATGGCCGACGTCGGGATGCCCTTGCTGATTCACGGTGAAGTCACCCGCGGCGATGTCGATGTGTTCGACCGCGAAAAAATCTTCATCGATGAGCATATGCGTCGTCTGGTCGAGCGTTTCCCGACGCTCAAAGTGGTGTTTGAACACATCACCACCGCGGACGCCGTGCAGTTCGTCAACGAGGCTTCGGCCAACGTTGGCGCGACCATCACCGTGCATCACCTGCTGTACAACCGCAATCACATGCTGGTGGGCGGGATTCGGCCGCACTTCTATTGCCTGCCGATCCTCAAGCGCAACACCCACCAGGAAGCCCTGCTCGACGCTGCCACCAGCGGCAGCAACAAGTTCTTCCTCGGAACCGACTCGGCGCCTCACGCCCAGCACGCCAAAGAAGCGGCCTGCGGCTGTGCCGGTTGCTACACCGCTTATGCGGCGATCGAGATGTACGCCGAAGCCTTTGAACAACGCAACGCGCTGGACAAGCTTGAAGCCTTCGCCAGCCTCAACGGCCCGCGCTTCTATGGCCTGCCGGTGAACACCGATCGCATCACCCTGGTCCGCGATGAGTGGACCGCCCCAACCAGCCTGCCATTTGGCGAGCTGACCGTAATCCCGCTGCGCGCCGGTGAAAAACTGCGCTGGCGCCTGCTGGAGGAACACGCGTGAGTGAAGACCATTTCGACGACGAACAGGACGGTCAAGGCGGCGGAGGTGGTTCGCGCCACCCCATGGCTGAGCGCTTCCGTGGGTACCTGCCAGTTGTTGTCGACGTTGAAACCGGTGGTTTCAACTCTGCCACTGACGCCCTGCTGGAAATCGCCGCGACCACGATCGCCATGGATGAAAAAGGCTTTGTGTATCCCGATCACACCTATTTCTTCCGCGTCGAACCTTTTGAAGGCGCGAACATTGAAGCCGCGGCGCTGGAATTCACCGGGATCAAACTCGATCACCCGCTGCGTATGGCGGTGAGCGAAGAAACGGCCCTGACCGATATCTTCCGTGGTATCCGCAAGGCCCTGAAAGCCAACGGCTGCAAACGGGCAATTCTGGTTGGGCACAACAGCAGCTTTGACCTGGGTTTCCTCAACGCCGCTGTCGCACGCCTGGACATGAAACGTAACCCGTTTCACCCATTCTCCAGTTTCGATACCGCGACCCTCGCTGGCCTGGCTTACGGTCAAACCGTACTGGCCAAGGCTTGCCAGGCGGCGGACATCGACTTCGACGGTCGTGAGGCTCACTCGGCGCGCTACGACACCGAGAAGACGGCCGAGCTGTTCTGCGGCATCGTCAATCGCTGGAAACAAATGGGCGGCTGGGAAGACTTCAACGACTGATCCCGGTCGCTGAATTTCTCCCAACCATAAAAAAACCGGCCTCAGTGGCCGGTTTTTTTATGCCTCGAACGTGCCTTACAGCGCAGCAGCGTTCTCGGTCAGGTAAGCCGCGACGCCTTCGGTCGAAGCAGTCATGCCTTTGTCGCCTTTTTTCCAGTTGGCAGGGCAGACTTCGCCGTGCTCTTCGTGGAATTGCAGCGCGTCGACCAGACGGATCAGCTCTTCCATGTTACGGCCCAGCGGCAGGTCGTTGATGATCTGCGAACGGACAACGCCTTTGTCGTCGATCAGGAACGCGCCACGGAAAGCCACGCCGCCTTCGGACTCAACGTCGTAGGCCTTGGCGATTTCGTGCTTCATGTCGGCAGCCATGGTGTAACGAACCTGGCCGATACCGCCATTGTTCACCGGGGTGTTGCGCCATGCGTTGTGGGTGAAGTGCGAATCGATCGACACCGCGACCACTTCAACGTTGCGCGCCTTGAAGTCAGCCATGCGGTTGTCCAGAGCGATCAGCTCGGACGGGCAAACGAAGGTGAAGTCCAGTGGGTAGAAGAACACCAGGCCGTATTTGCCTTTGATGGCCGAGGACAAGGTGTAGCTGTCAACGATTTCGCCATTGCCGAGGACGGCAGGTACGGTGAAGTCCGGGGCTTGTTTGCCTACGAGTACGCTCATTGAATATCTCCTGGTCTATATATCGTGAAGAACTGGGTTCGTGTCAGCCTGCCACCCTCAGGCGACAGCCCTGTGACACGCCCCCCTTCGCAAGGACCGACCATCATACACGGCGTTTTTGGGCTGTCCTCAACGGTTTTTCAACCGCGCGTCAAATTGGTCGTCGCGACAGGTGATGGCAGAAGCCCGGATGAAAACCGTTCGTCAGTCATACTCGCTTATAACGCGAAGCTTTCAGAAAGCACTTTGACAATCATTCTCGTTAACATTAAGATCCATCGCAACTGAGTCACCACCAGCGACGGTTCTTAGCTTATGTATGTCTGCCTCTGCACTGGCGTCACCGACGGTCAAATCCGCGATGCAATCTATGAAGGTTGCTGCAGCTACAAAGAAGTCCGCCAGGCCACTGGCGTAGCCAGCCAATGCGGTAAATGCGCCTGCCTTGCCAAGGAAGTGGTGCGTGAAACCCTGACCAAATTGCAATCGGCCCAGGCTGCGATTCCTTTCCCTGTAGAATTTACTGCCGCGTAACTACCCTATTCCAAAGAACCGGACTTGATGTCCGGTTTTTTTATGTCTGAAAATCAACTGCTTACGCTCCAGACGCGGAACACAAACATTCTTATTCCGATTAATTTTCATTTAAGTTTCAATAACTTAGGTTTGACACTCTTAGTTGTGCGGCTCAAACTCCGCCTTATTGACAGCTAATACAGGGCAGGACCCCATCATGAAAGGCGACATTACAGTCATCCAGCATCTCAACAAGATCCTTGCCAATGAGCTGGTCGCGATCAATCAATATTTTCTGCATGCGCGCATGTACGAAGATTGGGGTCTGAACAAGCTCGGCAAGCACGAATACCACGAATCCATCGACGAGATGAAACACGCGGACAAGCTGATCAAGCGCATCCTGTTCCTCGAAGGCCTGCCGAACGTCCAGGACCTGGGCAAGCTGCAGATCGGCGAACACACCCAGGAGATGCTCGAATGCGACCTGCGTATTGAGAAAACTGGTCATGCCGACCTCAAGGTTGCCATCGCTCATTGCGAAACCGTGGGTGACTTCGGTAGCCGTGAATTGCTCGAAGATATCCTTGAGTCCGAAGAAGAACACATCGACTGGCTGGAAACTCAACTGGGCCTGATCGATAAAATCGGTCTTGAGAACTATCTGCAATCGCAGATGGGCGAAGAGTAAGTTAGCGCCCGCTAAACTCGAGACAATAAAAAGCCCCGCACTCTTTTATAGAGGCGGGGCTTTTTAATGCCCTTTGTCTCGTCCTGAACAAGGTTTGCACCTGTTTCAGGACGAAACATCTGCAGGAGCGAAGCTTGCTCGCGAAAGCGCTAGTCCAGTCAACTTATGTGCTGAATGTTGTACCGCTTTCGCGAGCAAGCTTCGCGCCTACAGGTACAGGGTCAGGCTTCGGTCTTGTTCGCAGTAGCCGCTTCAACGGCAGCCTTGATCGTGGCCTGCAGCGAACCATCAGCCGACATTTCAGTCATGATGTCGCTACCGCCGACCAGCTCACCACCGACCCACAGTTGCGGGAAGGTTGGCCAGTTGGCGTATTTTGGCAGGTTGGCGCGGATTTCCGGGTTCTGCAGGATGTCCACGTAAGCAAACTTTTCACCACATGCCATCACGGCCTGCGCGGCTTTCGCGGAGAAGCCACACTGCGGGGCATTCGGCGAACCTTTCATGTAAAGCAGAATGGTGTTGTTAGCAATCTGCTCTTTAATCGTTTCGATGATATCCATGGAGCACCTCGGCTGAACTTTCCGACTCAGAGGTCGGCACGGTGGCGCATTGTAACGGAAACCCGAGCGCCATGCTCGGTCTCCCCGACAGACACAATCAGGCCGCCGCCACTGTCACCGGAACACCGTTCAACGCAGCATTCCCCGACAACTCGTCGAGCTGACATTCATCGGTCAGGTCGTTGGCGCTGGAGCCCGGTTGACTACTGGCGATCGTCATCTGCACGCCGGGCCGTGCATGCCCCCAACCGTGAGGAAGGCTGACCACGCCTTTCATCATGTCCAGGCTGGCGAGCACTTCCACTTCGATCACACCGACCCGCGAACTGACCCGCACGCGCTGCCCGTCACCGAGTCCACGACTGGCCAGGTCATCCGGGTGCATCAACAATTGATGGCGCGGCTTGCCCTTCACCAGACGGTGATAGTTGTGCATCCACGAGTTGTTGCTGCGCACATGGCGACGACCAATCATCAGCAATTCGTCGGCAGCCGGTGCTTGCAGCGCGGCAAAACGGGCAAGGTCAGCGAGAATCGCAGCCGGCGCGGCCTGGACTCGCTGGTTGGCGGTTTTCAGGCGTGGCGCCAGGTTCGATTTGAGCGCGCCCAGATCGACGCCGTGCGGGTGATCGAACAGCGTCGCCAACGAAAGCCTGTGCGCCGAGGCATCGCCATAAAGCCCCATCCGCAGCCCACGATCGATCATCTGCGCCGGTGCAATGGTCGGTTTCAGCTCCTTGCCGGTCTTCGCAGCAAAAGCCTGGGCCAGGCCGACAAAGATCTCCCAGTCATGCAATGCACCTTCGGGCTTGCCCAGGATCGCCCGGTTGAAACGGGTGACGTTGCGCACCGCGAACATGTTGAACGTGGTGTCGTAGTGATCGTTTTCCAGTGCCGAAGTCGACGGCAGGATCAGGTCGGCATAGCGCGTGGTTTCATTGATGTACAGGTCGATGCTGACCATGAACTCCAGACCGTCCAGCGCCTGTTCCAGTTGCCGGCCATTGGGTGTGGACAGCACCGGATTGCCGGCCACGGTGATCAGCGCACGAACCTGCCCTTCCCCGCCCGTCAGCATCTCTTCCGCCAGGGCCGACACCGGCAACTCACCGCCGTACTCGGGACGCCCGGACACCCGGCTCTGCCACAGATTGAAATGCCCACCCGACGTCGAAGCCACCAGATCCACCGCAGGTTCAGTGCACAAGGCACCGCCGACGCGGTCGAGGTTGCCGGTGACCAGGTTGATCAGTTGCACCAGCCAATGACACAGCGTGCCGAAGGCCTGGGTCGAGACGCCCATCCGGCCATAGCAGACCGCTGTCGGCGCCGCCGCGAAATCCCGGGCCAACTGACGAATCTGTTCTGCCGGCACCGCGCACAAGGGGCTCATCGTGTCGGCAGTGAATGTGCTGATCGCCTGACGGACTTCATCCAGACCGTCGACCGGCAAATGGCTGTCGCGGGTCAGACCTTCTGCGAACAAGGTATTGAGCAACCCGAACAACAGCGCCGCATCGCCACCGGGGCGCACGAACAGATGCTGATCGGCTATCGCTGCCGTTTCGCTGCGGCGCGGATCGACCACCACCACTTTGCCGCCCCTGGCCTGAATCGCCTTCAGGCGCTTCTCCACATCGGGCACGGTCATGATGCTGCCGTTGGAGGCCAGGGGATTGCCCCCGAGGATCAACATGAAATCGGTGTGGTCGATGTCCGGAATCGGCAGCAGCAAGCCGTGGCCGTACATCAAATGGCTGGTCAAGTGATGAGGCAACTGATCGACCGAGGTCGCGGAAAACCGGTTGCGGGTTTTCAGCAGGCCCAGGAAATAATTGCTGTGGGTCATCAAGCCATAGTTGTGCACGCTGGGGTTGCCTTGATAAACCGCCACCGCATTCTGCCCGTGATGCTCCTGAATCGCCGCCAGGCGTTCGGCGACCAGGCTGAAAGCGTCTTGCCACTCGATAGGCTGCCATTCGCTGCCCACTCGCAACATCGGCTGACGCAGGCGATCCGGATCGTTCTGGATGTCTTGCAGGGCAACCGCCTTGGGGCAGATGTGCCCACGACTGAACGTATCCAGCGGGTCACCCTTGATTGAGGTGATCTGCACGCCATTGCCTTCGACCTCGGAGGTCTCGATGGTCAGGCCGCAGATGGCTTCACACAGGTGGCAGGCACGGTGATGGAGAGTCTTGGTCATGGCCAGTCTCTGTTTTGTTCTGGGCGGGCAATATCAGCCGCGGGAACAAAACTATGGCGCGTGACCCGCGACTGCGCCAGCGACGTTCGTCTTGTGAATCGACGACCATCAGGCTAGCCGATGGCCGTGCACGATCAATTCGGCGGCAACCTGGGCGGCGGCGCCTGCAACTGGATCTCCTGAATGGTTTCGATCTGTTCCTGGGCGATATGTACGCCGGTGAGCTCGCCGATCAGTCGCCAGTGTTCGTCGAGCCCGGTACTAATGGTTGCCATGCGATCGATCATGCGTCGACCGGCCGCTTTGGTCACTTCGTCCTCACTGCGCATCAATTCGAAGGACATCGACGTCATGGAAGCGGTGAGGTGGGTCAAGGAGCGGGCCGTGAGGCTGAGTAAGTCCATTAAAAGCTGTTCTTTCGATTCCATTCCGAAGGCTTCCTGCGTCACTCGTGAGTTAGTTATAACCCAGCACTTTGTATTAGCAAACGTTTCATCCAGAACACGGTGACAACCGGCGCCTTGAACAACAGACAAGACACGAAACGACCTCGTCAAAACCTGCGTTCGACCACACAGACAGGCTCACTGAGGCTGAGAAATCTTCGACGCCTTCTTTTTGAGCGGTGAGGCCAAGGCCGTCCAGATTCCGCCGACCGCCAGCCAAAGCATCACGCCGGACCCGATCAGGATGATAGCTTTCTGGTTTGCCAGGATGCCCAGCTGATGAGGCTCGGCTTGATAGACCTGCAACGCGATATCAATGACGCTCACCACTGTGAACCACGCGACCACCAGGGCAGCTCCATGCTTCAGGTCCGGCGTTGATCGCGCGAGTAGCGAAGCTCCCAGGTAGATTCCAATTGCGACCAATCCTCCCACTACCAAAAACTGGGTCGAATCAATCTGCAATCGCGTCATCCCTGAAATTCTTCACGCCGATAAAAGCGCCGACGATGGCGCCCACCACTGCGCTCGGAACGCCTGGATAAATCGTGCTTGCGATAATCGCGAAGCCCATGACCGTAGAAATGACAGCCATATCGAAGGCCGGCGAAACACGACGAAGGCGCGTCAGACCAGTGTGTCCGGGTTTATTGATCGCCATACAGCGCTCCCTCCCTGGGAGTGTTTGACTTTACGCAGTCGAGAATCCGCAATGAGGCGGATAATACCTGAGCGCAATCCGAAACCCGGCACCTGAAAACGTAACAGCAAACAACTCCGCGAGCTTGTAAGGGGCCCGGAGGGCGCTGTTCAGCGGGTCTTCCATTCTTCGCCGGATATCGAGCCAGATCACGGCAGTTATTGCAATCGAGCTTCGGCACCGTGTACAAATGCTGCTCACAAACTCGCAACGCGGATCGCGTTGTATCGCTTGAAACATGTTGGAAACCGTAAAAAAAGCCTCCTATTGGAAAAACGCGACATTTAATGTCAATATCGCGCCTCCCCCTATTTCGTCGCCCCGTGCGGCTTACGCCGCAGGTCTCGCCCGTTTTTCAGTTAAACAAGGCTTTGAGTATCTGCGGTCTGTTGCAAAAAGGTAGTCAATGATGAGCGCAAGGCACTTTCTCTCCCTGATGGATTGCACGCCCGAAGAGCTGGTCAGCGTGATCCGTCGAGGCGTTGAGCTCAAAGACCTGCGTAACCGCGGCGTACTGTTCGAGCCTCTGAAAAACCGCGTACTCGGGATGATTTTCGAGAAGTCCTCGACCCGTACCCGTATTTCGTTCGAAGCCGGCATGATCCAGCTCGGCGGCCAGGCCATCTTCCTGTCGCCGCGCGACACGCAACTGGGCCGTGGCGAGCCGATCGGCGACTGCGCCATCGTGATGTCGAGCATGCTCGACGCCGTGATGATCCGCACCTTTGCCCACAGCACCCTGACCGAATTCGCCGCCAATTCCCGCGTTCCCGTGATCAACGGCCTGTCCGATGACCTGCATCCGTGCCAGTTGCTGGCCGACATGCAGACGTTCCTCGAACATCGCGGCTCGATTCAGGGTAAGACCGTGGCCTGGATCGGCGACGGCAACAACATGTGCAACAGCTATATAGAAGCGGCGATCCAGTTCGACTTCCAGTTGCGCATCGCCTGCCCTGAAGGGTTTGAACCCAACCCGCAGTTCGTGGCCATGGCCGGCGATCGCGTGACCATCGTCCGCGATCCGAAGGATGCCGTGCGCGGCGCCCACCTGGTGAGCACCGATGTCTGGACCTCCATGGGCCAGGAAGAAGAAACCGCCAAGCGCCTGAAGCTGTTCGCGCCGTTCCAGGTGACTCGCGCCCTGCTCGACCTGGCGGCCGAGGATGTGCTGTTCATGCACTGCCTGCCGGCCCACCGTGGCGAGGAAATCAGCTTCGACGTGCTCGATGACAAGCGCTCGGTCGCCTGGGACCAGGCGGAAAACCGCCTTCACGCACAAAAGGCCCTGCTCGAGTTCCTCGTCGAGCCGGCGTATCACCACGCATGAGCCCTCCATTACTGCTTAACCTGCGCAACCTCGCCTGCGGCTATCAAGACCAGCGCGTCGTGCAGAACCTCAACTTGCATTTGAATGCCGGTGACATCGGTTGCCTGCTGGGCTCCTCGGGCTGCGGCAAGACCACCACGCTACGGGCGATTGCCGGTTTCGAACCGGTGCAGGAAGGTGAAATCACCCTCGCAGGCGAGACCATCTCCCGCGCCGGTTTCACCCTTGCCCCGGAGAAACGCCGGATCGGCATGGTGTTCCAGGACTACGCGCTGTTTCCGCATTTGAGCGTGGCCGAGAACATCGCCTTCGGGATCCGCAAGCACCCGCAAAAGGATCGTGTCACCGAAGAGTTGCTGGAGCTGGTCAACCTGAAAAACCTCGGCAAGCGCTTTCCGCACGAGTTGTCCGGTGGTCAGCAGCAGCGTGTCGCGCTGGCCCGCGCACTGGCACCGGAACCGCAATTGCTGTTGCTCGACGAACCATTCTCCAACCTCGATGGCGAACTGCGACGCAAGCTCAGCCATGAGGTGCGCGACATTCTCAAGGCCCGTGGCACCAGCGCGATTCTGGTGACCCACGACCAGGAAGAAGCCTTCGCGGTGAGCGATCATGTCGGGGTGTTCAAGGAAGGTCGGCTGGAACAATGGGACACGCCCTACAACCTGTATCACGAGCCACTGACGCCGTTTGTGGCCAGCTTCATTGGCCAGGGTTATTTCATTCGCGGCCAGCTGAGCAGCCCCGAGTCGGTGCAGACCGAATTGGGTGAGTTGCGCGGCAATCGTGCCTACACCTGGCCCGTGGGCGGTGCGGTGGATGTGTTGCTGCGTCCGGACGATATCGTTTATGCACCCGACAGCGGTTTAAAGGCGCGGATTGTCGGCAAGTCGTTCCAAGGGGCCTCGACGTTGTACCGTTTGCAGCTGCCGACCGGGGCGCAACTGGAGTCGATTTTCCCGAGCCATGCCGATCATCAAGTCGGTGCCGAAGTGGGTATTCGAGTCGCGGCTGAACACCTGGTGCTGTTCCAGGCATCGGGCAGCACGGCTGCGCAGATTCCGGTGGTAGAGTCCGGTGTCCGGCGCTACAGCACCGCCAGCTAATACACACGGACAAAAATGTGGGAGCGTGGCTGCTCACTCCCACATCAAATTTGGGTTAACCGAGAATGAGTGTTCCGCTCGCAACCAGCGTCGCATTCCCGCCTATCTTCACCCGGTCCCCTTCCAGTCGGCAGAACAACGCCCCGCCTCGCTTCGAGCACTGATAAGCGCTGAGACTCGTCTTGCCCAACCGCTTCGACCAATATGGAATCAAGCTGCAATGGGTCGAACCGGTCACCGGGTCTTCATTGATGCCGATTGCCGGGGCAAAGTACCGGGACACGAAATCATGCTGACTCCCCTTGGCGGTGACGATTGCACCCGGCCACGGCAGCTTGGCCAGGGCGATCATGTCTGGCTGGCAGTTGAGCACGGCCTGCTCGGACTCCAACACCACGAACAACTCGTTGGAACCCAGAACATCGACCACTTCGACGCCCAAGGCGCGCTCGACATCCAGGGTCACGCCCACTTCAGATGGCACGACGGCCGGAAAATCCAGCCACAAGCGCCCGTCCTCGCGGCTTACGCTCAACGGGCCGGACTTGCAGATGAAGTCCAGGCGCTCGACCGGCTCCTTATAGATGTCAAACAACACATGCGCGCTGGCCAGGGTCGCATGGCCGCACAATGGCACTTCGGTCGTCGGGGTAAACCAGCGAATGTGCCAACCCTGCCCTTCACGCACCACGAAGGCGGTTTCGGCGAGGTTATGTTCGGCGGCAATCTTCTGCATCAACTCATCGGCTAGCCACGCCTCGAGCCGATACACCATGGCCGGGTTACCACTGAACGGACGATCACTGAACGCATCGACTTGATGAAATTCAAGCTGCATAACCTTCTCCCCTGATTCAGGCGCGGCCGATATCGGCAAACTTGGCCTGAGTGTGTTCGGCCAGGACCGCCGGCGCCAATTCAACCTCAAGACCGCGCCGGCCGGCGCTGACGAAAATGGTCGCAAAGGGCTGAGCGGAGTTATCAATAAAAGTGCGCAAGCGCTTCTTCTGCCCTAACGGACTGATCCCGCCCAACAGATAACCCGTCGCGCGTTGCGCCGCGGCAGGATCGGCCATTTCGGCTTTTTTCACGCCCGCCGCGTGAGCCAGATGCTTCAAGTCCAAAGTTCCGACGACCGGCACCACCGCTACCAGCAACTCACCTTTCTCACTCGCGGCCAGCAGCGTCTTGAACACTTGCGCCGGGTTCAGCCCCAGTTTCTCCGCGGCCTCCAGCCCATAGGACGCAGCCTTTGGATCATGTTCATAACTGTGCACGCGATGTTCGGCTCGAACTTTTTTCAACAAATCCAATGCGGGGGTCATGGCAGCTCCAGAGTGGGCGGCAGTAGAAAAATCCTGCGCTGGATTCTAGGACATTGGTCGGCAAAAGGCTCTATTGCGCCACTGTTTCAGCGGCTTGACGGCACAGGCTACCGTTCGTCCGTGCCTGGCCGGTCGCGTGAACAATACGATCATTCACATGACTAATAGTTGAATTGTGACCGACAGTTCACTTTCGACCTTTGACAGCAGCGTTTCTTGTCTATATTTTTTCGAATCTGAATACTGTACGAATGTGTCATCGCAGCACCCCAGTAGCGGGCCGAGAACAGGATGGGGATTCTGCCTCGGTGGAAAACGCGCTTTGGCCATGATGAAAGAAGCGCCAGACAACAACAAAAACGAGGTTTTCAATGACAACTGCTTTACAACAACCGTCGCTCTCAAGCCAATGCATGGCCGAGTTTCTGGGCACTGCACTGCTTATCTTTTTCGGCACCGGTTGTGTTGCCGCTCTCAAGGTCGCGGGTGCCAGCTTTGGCCTGTGGGAAATCAGCATCATCTGGGGCGTCGGCGTGAGCATGGCGATCTACCTGACCGCCGGGGTTTCCGGGGCTCACCTCAATCCCGCCGTGAGCATCGCACTGAGCATTTTCGCCGACTTCGAAAAACGCAAACTGCCGTTCTATATCCTCGCTCAAATTGCTGGCGCGTTCTGCGGCGCATTTTTGGTCTACACGCTGTACAGCAATCTATTCTTCGATTTCGAACAAACTCACCATATGGTCCGTGGCACCCAGGCGAGCCTCGAATTGGCGTCGGTGTTCTCCACCTTCCCCAACCCGGCCCTGTCCACCGCCCAGGCTTTCCTGGTGGAAGTCATCATCACCGCCATCCTGATGGGCGTGATCATGTCCCTGACCGATGACAACAATGGCCTGCCAAAAGGGCCGCTGGCACCGCTGCTGATTGGCTTGCTGATCGCCGTGATTGGCAGCTCGATGGGCCCGCTGACCGGTTTCGCGATGAACCCGGCGCGTGATTTCGGTCCGAAGCTGATGACTTTCTTCACCGGCTGGGGTGAAATTTCCCTCACCGGCGGCCGCGATATCCCGTATTTCCTGATTCCGATTTTTGCACCGATTGTCGGTGCCTGCCTCGGCGCTGCCGCGTATCGCGGGCTGATTGCCCGTCATCTGCCCAGCGCCACACCTGCTACACAGGACGTAACACCGGCCATTGACGGCAAACCAAGAACTTCTTGATACCGTAGGCGCGTGATCCTGCCCATAAGATCACGCGCCGGACCTCTCTTCCTTTTTTCGTCCAAGGCAATCGACATGACCGACATTCAGAATAAGAACTACATCATTGCCCTCGATCAGGGTACGACCAGCTCCCGCGCGATCATTTTCGACCGCGACGCGAACGTGGTCTGCACCGCCCAGCGCGAATTCGTCCAGCATTACCCGCAAGCCGGTTGGGTCGAACACGACCCGATGGAAATCTTCGCCACCCAAAGCGCCGTGATGGTCGAGGCCCTGGCTCAAGCCGGCCTGCATCACGACCAGGTCGCGGCCATCGGCATCACCAACCAGCGCGAAACCACCGTGGTCTGGGACAAGACCACCGGCCGCCCGATCTACAACGCGATCGTCTGGCAGTGCCGCCGCAGCACCGAGATTTGCCAGCAGCTCAAACGCGACGGCCACGAGCAATACATCAGCGAGACCACCGGCCTGGTCACCGACCCGTACTTCTCCGGCACCAAGCTCAAGTGGATCCTCGACAACGTCGAAGGCAGCCGCGAGCGTGCGCGCAACGGCGAACTGCTGTTCGGGACCGTCGACAGCTGGCTGATCTGGAAATTTACCGGCGGCAAGGTCCACGTCACCGACTACACCAACGCCTCGCGCACCATGCTCTTCAACATCCACACGCTTGAGTGGGACACGAAGATGCTGGAGATACTGGATATTCCGCGCGAGATGCTGCCGGAAGTTAAATCTTCGTCCGAAATCTACGGCCACACCAAAAGCGGCATCGCCATCGGCGGCATCGCTGGCGACCAGCAGGCCGCCCTGTTCGGCCAGATGTGCGTCGAGCCGGGCCAGGCGAAAAACACCTACGGCACCGGCTGCTTCCTGCTGATGAACACGGGCGACAAAGCCGTGAAATCCAAGCACGGCATGCTCACCACCATCGCCTGCGGCCCGCGTGGCGAAGTGGCTTACGCGCTCGAAGGCGCAGTGTTCAACGGTGGCTCGACCGTTCAGTGGCTGCGTGACGAACTGAAGATCATCAACGACGCCCACGACACCGAATACTTCGCCAACAAGGTCAAGGACAGCAACGGCGTGTACCTGGTGCCAGCCTTCACCGGCCTCGGCGCGCCTTACTGGGACCCGTATGCCCGTGGCGCCCTGTTCGGTCTGACCCGCGGCGTACGTGTGGATCACATTATTCGTGCAGCCCTGGAGTCGATTGCCTACCAGACCCGCGACGTGCTGGACGCCATGCAACAGGATTCCGGCGAACGTCTGAAATCCCTGCGCGTGGACGGCGGCGCGGTTGCGAACAACTTCCTGATGCAGTTCCAGGCCGACATCCTCGGCACTCAGGTCGAGCGTCCGCAAATGCGCGAAACCACTGCACTGGGCGCCGCTTACCTGGCCGGCCTGGCGTGTGGCTTCTGGGGCAGCCTGGATGAGCTGCGCGGCAAGGCGGTGATCGAACGCGAATTCGAACCGACCCTGGACGAAACCGCCAAGGAAAAACTCTACGCCGGCTGGAAAAAAGCCGTCAGCCGCACCCGCGACTGGGAACCACATGAAGGCGCTGAATAAGCCAACCTGAGTACTCGTATCGGTATGTAACTGGTAGGGAGCAGATTCCTGCGGCATCATGGGCAAATTTTGCACGGCAGCCAAAGGAAGCCCCATGAATCTGCCTCCCCGTCAGCAGCAAATCCTCGAACTGGTCCGCGAACGCGGCTATGTCAGCATCGAGGAAATGGCTACGCTGTTCGTCGTTACACCGCAAACCATCCGCCGCGATATCAATCAGCTCGCGGAAGCCAATTTGTTGCGTCGCTACCATGGCGGCGCAGCCTACGATTCCAGTGTCGAGAACACCGCCTACGCCATGCGCGCCGACCAGATGCGCGATGAGAAGCAGCGTATCGGTGAAGCCATTGCGGCTCAGATCCCGGATCACGCCTCGCTGTTCATCAATATCGGTACTACCACCGAATCGATTGCCCGGGCGCTGCTCAACCACAACCACTTGAAAATCATCACCAACAACCTGCACGTGGCCTCGATGCTCAGCGCCAAGGACGACTTCGACGTTCTGCTGACGGGCGGCAATGTGCGGCGCGACGGTGGCGTGGTCGGCCAGGCGAGTGTCGATTTCATCAACCAGTTCAAAGTCGACTTTGCCTTGGTCGGCATCAGCGGTATCGATGAAGACGGCAGCCTGCTGGACTTCGATTATCAGGAAGTGCGGGTATCCCAGGCAATCATCGCCAACGCCCGGAAGGTCATTCTGGCGGCTGACTCCAGCAAATTCGGGCGCAACGCCATGATTCGCCTGGGGCCGATCAGCCTGATTGATTGCCTGGTCACCGACCAACAACCTTCGCCGGCGCTGGCGCAACTGCTGAGTCAGCACAAGATTCGGCTGGAAGTCGTTTAACCCTCTCCAAACAGCGCGCTCCCTTGTGGCGAGGGAGCTTGCTCCCACTGGGCTGCGAAGCAGCCCTGAAACCGGTAATCGTTGTATTTCAGGAAGAGCGTGTCGTCTGATTTGCGTCTGCTGAGCAAGCTCCCTCGCCACAAAAGCCTCCCCCCCCCTCATTTAATGTTCGTATATTTTCCTTTCTCGGCCCTTCGATCAGTATTTTCAATCGAAGTTGACTGGCTGTGGGCGGCTTTATGGGCTACCATTTTCGCAAATGAACATTAATGTTCGAATTCCAATACAGAAAATCAAAAGAGCCCGAGGCCAGCCGATGCCCACTTCTACCTTGCCTACGCCCCCTCTCGCTGAGGTCTACGACATCGCCGTCATCGGTGGTGGGATCAATGGCGTTGGGATCGCAGCGGATGCCGCCGGTCGCGGCCTTTCGGTGTTCCTTTGCGAAAAAGATGACCTTGCCAGCCACACTTCGTCGGCCAGCAGCAAGCTGATCCACGGCGGCTTGCGCTACCTCGAACATTACGAATTCCGCCTGGTACGCGAAGCCCTCGCCGAACGCGAAGTGCTGCTGGCCAAGGCGCCGCACATCGTTAAGCAGATGCGCTTCGTGTTGCCGCACCGTCCGCACCTGCGTCCAGCCTGGATGATCCGCGCCGGCCTGTTCCTGTATGACAACCTCGGCAAGCGGGAAAAACTCGAAGGCTCGAAAAGCCTGAAGTTCGGTCCGGACAGCCCGCTGAAAAGCGAAATCACCAAAGGCTTCGAATACTCCGATTGCTGGGTCGACGATGCGCGCCTGGTGGTGCTGAACGCCATGGCCGCCCGCGAGAAAGGCGCCCACGTTCACACCCAGACCCGCTGCGTCAGTGCCCGTCGTACCAAGGGCCTGTGGCATCTGCACCTGGAGCGCGCCGACGGCAGCCTGTTTTCGATCCGCGCCAAAGCGCTGGTGAACGCCGCCGGCCCTTGGGTCGCCAAGTTCATTCGTGATGACCTGAAGATGGAATCGCCCTACGGCATTCGCCTGATTCAGGGCAGCCACCTGATCGTGCCAAAACTGTATGAAGGCGAACACGCGCACATTCTGCAAAACGAAGATCAGCGCATCGTCTTCACCATTCCGTACCTCAATCACTTCACCCTGATCGGCACCACCGACCGCGAGTACACCGGCGATCCGGCCAAAGTGGTGATCACCGAAGGCGAAACCGATTACCTGCTGAAAGTGGTCAACGCCCACTTCAAGAAGCAGATCAGCCGCGACGATATCCTGCACAGCTATTCCGGCGTCCGTCCGCTGTGCAACGACGAATCCGACAACCCGTCAGCCGTCACCCGCGACTACACCCTGGCGCTCTCGGGCACTGGCGAAGAAGCGCCGTTGCTGTCGGTGTTCGGCGGCAAGCTGACCACCTACCGCAAACTGGCCGAGTCGGCGCTGGCACAATTGGCGCCGTACTTCACGCACATCAAGCCAAGCTGGACTGCCAGCGCCACCCTGCCGGGCGGCGAAGACATGACCACCCCGCAGGCGCTGAGCTCGCTGATTCGCGACAAGTTCGACTGGGTTCCGACTGAAATCTCACGCCGCTGGGCAACCACCTATGGCAGCCGCACCTGGCGCATGATGGAAGGCGTGCAGAACCTCAACGACCTGGGCGACCACATCGGCGGCGGTCTCTACACCCGCGAAGTCGATTACCTGTGCAGCGAAGAGTGGGCAACCACCGCCCATGACATTCTGTGGCGCCGCAGCAAATTGGGCTTGTTCACTACCCCGGCGGAACAGCAGAAACTGGTGGATTACCTGAGCAAGGTCGAGCAGAACCGCAGCAAGATCGAAGCGGCCTGATCGCCATCCGTTTAAATGAAAGCCCCTGAATCCGACGATTCAGGGGCTTTTTTGCAGGCGCTCATTGCGCCAGATGCAGCAACAGGAAATCAATGAACGCCCTCGTTTTGTGGGGCAAATGCGGGCTGTTGGGAAACACCACGCTGACGGACTGCGAGGGCAGCGAATAGTCGGGCAACAGGCGAATCAGCCGCTCGCTGGCGATGTCGTCCTTGACCACCCAGGCGGGCAGCACCGAGACGCCCAGCGACGACAACGTCATGGAGCGAATGGCCGTGGAAGAGTTGGATTCAAACTGATTGATCCCGTTGATCTCGACAGCCCCTGATTGCGGATGACGCAACGTCCACTGGGTCGGTGCCTGCAGGTTGCTGTTGGCGATCCACGGCACCGAGTTCAGGTCCTGAGGCGTTTGCACCGGGTGACGCGCAAGGAACGTCTGCGTAGCCACCAGGACAATTTCATAATCCGCCAGCTTACGGCTCTTGAAAGCCGAGTCTGCCAAGTTGCCCAGACGAATAACCAGGTCTAACTTTTCCGCCACCAGATCATTGAGTGAAGAGTTAAAGTCATAGCAAAGTTTTATTTCCGGATAGCGCTCTATAAATTGCGGTATCAACGGAAGGATATAAGCCTCGCCGTATTCTATGGTGGAACTGAACCGCAACTTGCCGGTGACACGATTATGACCTTTCAATACATTATCGAAGGCACTATCGATGTCCGCGACAATACCTTTGAACGATTCATAAAAATCCTGACCTATTTCCGTGAGGGAGATATTTCGGGTACTTCGAATCAACAACGTTGCAGACAGCACATCCTCCAGCGCCTTGACATGCAGGCTGGCCATGGCTTTGCTGATATTCAGGTAATTGGCGGCCTTGGTGTAAGAACCAAAATCGACCACCGCCAGAAATGTCTGTACCCGATTAAGATGAGTGTGCATAGCAATAGAGCTCACTGTTCAATCCCGTCAAACATTGTTTCAAGGATAGTCGTATCGACAGCTCAAGTCCATCGCCCCTATGCTTTGCGACAAAGGGGAAACAACATGACCTATCGCTACAAAGTTGCACTGATATTTCTCATCGGCTTTTTTATAGACTGCATTAACATCTTTATATCGGCGGTCGCACTACCGACTCTATCGGCGGCGCTGCACGTTAGTACTTCAGACGTTGCCTGGGTGGCTAACGCTTATATTCTGGGGCTGACACTGATCATCCCGGTCAGCACCTGGCTGGCCGGTCGTTTTGGCAGTCGGGAAATCCTCACCGCCTCGATGATCGTGTTCACAGCCTCCGTGTGGATGTGCGGGCTGGCCGACAGTTTCAACGAGCTGGTGATCTGGCGCTTCGTCCAGGGGATGGGCGGCGGTCTGTTGATTCCAGTCGGCCAGGCACTGACATTCAACCTGTTCAAGGGTGAGCAGCGGGCGAAAATATCCACGTTGGTCATGGCTGTTGCCCTGATAGCGCCCGCCATTTCACCGACCATCGGCGGCATCATCGTCGACAGCAGTTCCTGGCGCTGGGTGTTCTACAGCAACATCCCGTTCTCGCTGATCGCGGCTTTGCTGTCCTGGTTCTGGATCAACGAAGCGCGGCCGACAAGTTTGCCCCGGCCCGACATCAAGGGTTTGCTGCTGGTCAGCGCCGCACTCGGCAGCCTGTTGATGGGCATGTCGTTGTATGGCGGCGACGCTCCGGCCTGGGTGGCCGCCCTCTTCGTCACGGCCGGCGTTACGTTTGTCCTGCTGTACGGGCTGCACTACCGCCGCTGCAAAAACCCGATCATTGAACTGAGCCTGCTCAAAAGCAAAAAACTCAGCACCTCCATCTTTATCTATTACGCGATTCCCGGTGTGTTCACGGGGGTCAACCTGATGAGCATCTTCTTCCTGCAAAACACCCTGCACTTCAGCGCCCGACTGACTGGGATGTTCATGATCCTCTACGCCATCGGCGCATTCATCGCGATGTTGATCTGTGGCCGGACCTACAACCGGATGGGCGCCAAACGGTTGTTTGCCCTCGGCATGCTGTTGCACAGCGCCGGCATTGCCACCCTGTTAATGGTCAACGATCCCTCGGACCTCCGGGTAATAGTCATCGCCTACAGCTTGATGGGGATTGGCGGTGGCATCGGTGCCAACACCGCACAAACCACATCGCTGATGGACTTCGAGGGCAATGACACGCACAAGGCCAGTGTCATCTGGAACATCAACCGACAGATGTCATTCAGCATCGGTGCCGCCCTGTTCCTGATGGTTTTCAACCTGCTCTTGAAGCACTTCGATACCACCCAGGCCTATCACGCGACCTTCGCCATCGCCGCGCTGGTGGGCCTGTTTCCACTCTTTCAACTGAGTCAGTTGAACACTCAAAAGGACTGTCATGCACAACAAAATAGTTGAACAGGCGCACCACAGCGTTCATCACGTGCACGAGTTGATTCAAACCCTGTTCTCCGATGCAAACGGTCAGGGACAGGCCATGATCGAGCCGCTGATGTCGGCATTCGCCGAGCACTTCAGCATGGTCACCACCTCGGCCACCATCGTCAGCCGGGCGACGGTCGAACAGATGTTCAAGGGTGCAATCGGCGCCAAGCCAGGTCTGGAGATCATCATCAGCGACCTGCAAACGGTCTGGCAGGAAGGCCACAGCGTGGCGATCCGCTACAAGGAAACCCATCGCCTCGACCAGCGCGAAAGCTCAAGGGTTTCGGTGGCGATCATTGACCTGCATCACCGCAACGCCCAGTGGATCTACCTGCATGAAACGCCGCTAAGCCAGGAAAGCTGATTTTCGATAATCAGCTGGCAGCCCCAAACACTATTCGGTTTTCCGAACACGACCTGTCGGTCGATTCGGTTAACCGGATTATCCTTCACAAAAAAAGAACGCCATAAATATTTAATCCCCTTATAAATCAATAACTTGATTTGACTCGCCTGGCCTGGCACGAGTCATGCTCTACACTCTTGGACGAATGCCTGTTGCGCACCCACTTCAGGAGCCGTCAGGCATTCGAAGCACAAAAGGGCCGATGAACTGGCTCCATAAAAAAAACAATGTCGAGGAAAATTTGATGCGCATCGTTCCCCATATCCTGGGCGCAGCCATTGCTGCCGCTCTGATTAGCACTCCAGTTTTCGCTGCCGAACTCACCGGCACACTGAAGAAGATCAAAGAGTCCGGTGTGATCACCCTCGGGCATCGTGACGCTTCCATCCCGTTTTCCTATATCGCTGATGCTTCCGGCAAACCGGTCGGCTACTCCCACGATATCCAGCTGAAAATCGTCGAAGCCATCAAGAAAGACCTGGACATGCCCAACCTCCAGGTCAAATACAACCTCGTGACCTCGCAAACCCGTATCCCGCTGGTGCAGAACGGCACCGTGGACGTCGAGTGCGGTTCCACCACCAACAACGTGGAACGTCAGCAGCAAGTTGCCTTCTCCGTCGGCATTTTCGAAATCGGTACGCGTCTTCTTTCCAAGAAAGACTCCGCGTACAAGGACTTCGGCGACCTGAAAGGCAAAAACGTCGTGACTACCGCGGGCACCACGTCCGAGCGCATCATCAAGTCGATGAACGCCGACAAGCAGATGGGCATGAACGTCATCTCCGCCAAAGACCATGGCGAATCCTTCCAGATGCTGGAAACCGGCCGCGCCGTGGCTTTCATGATGGACGACGCCTTGCTGGCCGGTGAAGCAGCCAAAGCCAAGAAGGCGGATGACTGGGCCGTGACCGGTACTCCACAGTCCTACGAGATCTACGGCTGCATGGTTCGCAAAGGCGACGAGCCGTTCAAGAAGGCGGTGGATGACGCCATCAAGGCAACCTACGCTTCGGGCGAGATCAACAAGATCTACGAAAAATGGTTCATGCAGCCAATCCCGCCTAAAGGCCTGAACCTGAACTTCCCGATGAGCGACGAGCTCAAGGCCCTGATCGCCAATCCGACCGATAAAGCGGCTGACGACAAGCCTGTAGAAAAAAAGTCCTGAATTCTGACTAACCTTATCTCCTGAGAGGGCCACTGCCCTTTCAGGGGATAGTCACTCCCTGCTGGCATTTCTGGAAACACTCGAACCGGTGGCTGTCGAGCCGCTCGTGTGTGCCTGACCACCAGAGTCGGGCGGGAACGGAGCTTCCCCAGGCGGGCACTTGTACATCGAACGATCTGAGGGGAGACCCTAATGAATTACAACTGGGACTGGAGCGTGTTCTTCAAGTCCACCGGCGTGGGCAGTGAGATTTATCTCGACTGGTACCTCTCCGGTTTGGGCTGGACCATTGCCATCGCCGTCGCCGCCTGGATCATCGCGCTGCTGTTGGGCTCGATTCTGGGTGTCATGCGCACCGTGCCGAATCGCATCGTATCGGGCATCGCGACCTGCTACGTCGAACTCTTCCGTAATGTGCCGCTGCTGGTTCAGCTGTTCATCTGGTACTTCCTGGTGCCCGATCTGCTGCCGCAAAACCTGCAGGACTGGTACAAACAGGACCTGAACCCGACCACCTCGGCTTTCCTCAGCGTCGTCGTTTGCCTGGGCCTGTTCACCGCTGCTCGTGTATGCGAACAAGTGCGTACCGGCATCCAGGCGCTGCCTCGCGGCCAGGAAGCCGCCGCTCGCGCCATGGGTTTCAAACTGCCGCAGATCTACTGGAACGTGCTGCTGCCCCAGGCCTACCGGATCATCATTCCGCCGCTGACCTCGGAATTCCTGAACGTGTTCAAGAACTCCTCCGTGGCGTCGCTGATCGGCCTGATGGAGTTGCTCGCGCAGACCAAACAGACCGCCGAGTTCTCCGCCAACCTGTTCGAAGCCTTCACCCTGGCCACCCTGATCTACTTCACCCTGAACATGAGCCTGATGCTGCTGATGCGTGGGGTCGAGAAGAAAGTCGCCGTACCGGGCCTGATCTCCGTAGGGGGTAAATGATGGAATTCGACTTCTCGGGTATCGTTCCGTCCCTGCCGGGCTTGTGGAACGGCATGGTCATGACCCTGCAACTGATGGCGCTGGGCGTCGTCGGCGGGATCATCCTCGGCACCATCCTTGCGCTGTGCCGTCTGTCCCACAGCAAACTGCTGTCGAACCTGGCTGGCGCCTACGTCAACTATTTCCGTTCGATCCCGCTGCTGCTGGTCATCACCTGGTTCTACCTGGCGGTGCCGTTCGTGCTGCGCTGGATCACCGGCGAAGACACCCCGATCGGCGCGTTCGCCTCCTGCATCGTGGCCTTCATGATGTTCGAAGCGGCGTACTTCTGCGAAATCGTCCGGGCCGGCGTGCAGTCGATTCCCAAGGGCCAGATGGGTGCTGCCCAGGCTTTGGGCATGACGTATGGCCAGATGATGCGTTTGATCATCCTGCCGCAAGCGTTCCGCAAGATGACCCCGCTGCTGCTGCAACAGAGCATCATCCTGTTCCAGGACACTTCGCTGGTCTACGCGGTCGGCCTGGTGGACTTCCTCAATGCTTCCCGTGCCAGTGGCGACATCATCGGTCGCTCCAACGAGTTCCTGATCTTTGCAGGTCTCACGTACTTCACAATCAGCTTTGCCGCCTCGCTGCTGGTCAAGCGTCTGCAAAAAAGGTTTGCCGTATGATCTCTATCAAGCAAGTCAACAAGTGGTATGGCGACTTCCAGGTACTGACTGATTGCAGCACCGAGGTCAAAAAAGGCGAAGTGATCGTGGTGTGCGGGCCGTCCGGTTCCGGCAAATCCACCCTGATCAAATGCGTCAACGCCCTGGAACCGTTCCAGAAAGGCGACGTGGTGGTCGATGGCACGTCCATCGCCGACCCGAAGACCGACCTGCCGAAACTGCGTTCGCGCGTCGGCATGGTGTTCCAGCATTTCGAACTGTTCCCGCACCTGACCATCACCGAAAACCTGACCATTGCGCAGATCAAGGTGTTGGGCCGCAGCAAGGAAGAAGCCACCAAGAAAGGCCTGCAACTGCTTGAGCGCGTTGGCCTCTCGGCTCACGCCCACAAGCACCCGGGCCAGCTCTCCGGTGGCCAGCAACAGCGTGTGGCAATTGCCCGTGCGCTGGCGATGGACCCGATCGTCATGCTGTTCGACGAACCGACCTCGGCGCTGGACCCTGAAATGGTCAACGAAGTGCTCGACGTGATGGTGCAACTGGCCCACGAAGGCATGACCATGATGTGCGTGACCCACGAAATGGGCTTTGCCCGCAAAGTGGCGGATCGCGTGATTTTCATGGACCAGGGCAAAATCATCGAAGACTGCAAGAAAGAGGACTTCTTCGGCGATATCACCCACCGCGCCGAGCGTACACAGCACTTCCTTAACAAGATTCTGCAGCACTAAGTTCTACCACCCCCCCCCTGTGGGAGCGAGCCTGCTCGCGAAGACGGCTTAACAGTCAACATCGACCTTGGCTGATCCACCGCTTTCGCGAGCAGGCTCGCTCCCACAAGGGTCCGCGGCGATTTACAAGTAAGTGTTGTGGTTGACCCAAGGCATCTGTGATGAAATGCGACCCCACTCTCTATCGCGCTGCGCCGCCATCACTCGCCGTGAAACCCCGTCTGATTCGCCATCTGTTCCTGCCCCCCCTGGTCATCGCCCTGATGATCGGATTGGGTTACCTCGGCTTCTGGGTCAGTGAACACTACGGGATTCGCAGCCTTAGCGAGAACGGCCAGCGTCAGCTCGAACTGCACGCCCGCGCCGTCGAGAGCGAGATCAGCAAGTACACCTACCTGCCCAGCCTGCTGGAACTTGAATCCAGTGTTTCAAAACTGCTGGCCGACCCGTCACCGGAACACCGGCAGACGGTCAATGATTACCTCGAAGGCCTGAACCGGCGCAGCCGCAGTCGGGCCATCTACGTGATGGACACCACCGGCCGCGTCATGGCCACCAGCAACTGGCGCGATGTCGACAGTTACCTGGGCGAAGACCTGTCCTTTCGCGCCTATTTCCAGAACGCCGTGCGCGGTCAACCGGGGCGCTTCTACGGGATCGGCAGCACCAGCGGCGAACCCGGTTACTACCTGGCCCACGGCCTGGAAGAACACGGCAAGATCATCGGCGTCGCGGTGGTCAAAGTCCGCCTGGAAGCCATGGAAGAACGCTGGCAGCGTGCGCGCCTCGAAGCCTTTGTCAGCGACGAGAACGGCATCATCATTCTGTCCAGCGATCCGGCGCGGCGGCTCAAATCGGTGGTTCCGTTGAGCGAAGAAACCAAGGAAAAACTGGCCCGCAGCCTGCAGTACTACTGGTTCCCGCTGAACGAATTGCAGCCACTGGCCCGGGAAAAACTGGCCGAAGGTGAAGAAAAACTGACCTTCCCCGCCAACAGTGAAGTGGAGTCAGACGAAGAGGACATCAGCTACCTCTCGCAGACCCGCCCCCTGAGCGACACCCCGTGGAACTTCACCCTGCTCACGCCGCTCCAGGATTTGCGCCGTGAAGCGATCAATCAAGGGATTCTGGTGGCAGTGGCGTTTGCCCTGGTGGCGTTCCTGCTGATTGCCTGGAACGAGCGGCGCAAGGTGATCGCCACCCGCCTCGCCGCCCGTGAAGCCCTGCAGCAAGCCAACAATCAACTGGAGCGTCGGATTACCGAACGCACCACGGATCTGCGCGCCAGCAACGAACGCCTCAAGGGGCAGATCCGCGAACGGCGTCAGGCTGAAGAGACGTTGCGCCGCGCCCAGGATGAGCTGGTGCAGGCCGGCAAACTCGCCGCCATCGGCCAGATGTCGACCAGCATCGCCCACGAACTGAACCAGCCGCTGGCGGCGCTGCGCACCTTGTCCGGCAATACCGTGCGCTTTCTCGAGCGCGGTCAACTGGACGTGGCCAGCACCAACCTGAAGACCATCAACGAATTGATCGACCGCATGGGCCGGATCACCGCCAGCCTGCGCTCCTTCGCCCGTCGCGGTGACGACAAGGGCCAGGCGTGCCTTGGCAAAGCGGTAGATGCCGCGTTGCAACTGCTGGGAGGTCGCGTGGAAAGTGTCCATCTGCAACTGCATCGTGACTTCAAAGACGTGCAGGTGCAGATCGACCAGACCCGTCTCGAGCAGATCCTGGTCAACCTGATCGGCAATGCCCTCGATGCCATGCAGGCACAACCGTTGCCCGAGTTGTGGCTGGAAGGCGAAGCATTTGATGGCAAATATCGCCTGCGCGTGCGCGACAACGGCCACGGTATCGACGCCGAAGCACGCAAGCATTTGTTCGAACCGTTCTTCACCACCAAACCCGGCGAACAAGGCCTGGGCCTGGGCCTGACACTTTCCGCCAGTCTGGCCGCCGCCACCGGCGGGCACCTGGGTGTCGAACACCCGGCCAGCGGTGGCACCACCTTCGTCCTCAGTTTACCGTTGGTAAGCCCCACTCACGCCGAGCCAATATGAACAACGACCTTAGTGTGCTGATCGTCGAAGACGACCCCCATGTGCTGCTCGGCTGCCAACAGGCGCTGACCCTGGAAGACATTCCCTGCGTGGGCGTGGGCAGCGCCGAAGAAGCGCTGGAGCGGGTTGGCGACAATTTTGCCGGCATCGTCATCAGCGACATCCGTCTGCCGGGCATCGACGGCCTGGAACTGCTGACCCGGCTCAAGGCGCGCGATCGCAGCTTGCCGGTGGTGCTGATCACCGGCCACGGCGACATCTCAATGGCCGTCGGCGCAATGCAGAAAGGCGCCTATGACTTCATGGAGAAACCTTTCTCCCCGGAACGCCTGGTGGACGTCGCCCGCCGCGCGCTGGAGCAACGCAGCCTGGCCCGGGAAGTGTCTTCGTTGCGCCGGCAACTGGCGGAGCGCGATTCCCTCGAAGGTCGGATCATCGGCCGCTCGCCGGCCATGCAGAATCTGCGCGAACTGATCGCCAACGTCGCCGATACCTCGGCCAACGTGCTGATCGAAGGCGAAACCGGCACCGGCAAGGAATTGGTTGCGCGCTGCCTGCACGACTTCAGTCGCCGCCACACCAAGCAATTCGTCGCGCTGAACTGCGGCGGCCTGCCGGAGAACCTGTTCGAAAGCGAGATCTTCGGCCATGAAGCCAACGCGTTCACCGGCGCCGGTAAACGACGGATCGGCAAGATCGAACACGCCGACGGCGGCACGCTGTTCCTGGATGAAGTCGAAAGCATGCCCCTGCCCTTGCAGATCAAACTGCTGCGGGTGTTGCAGGAGCGCACCCTCGAACGCCTGGGTTCGAACCAGAGCGTGGCCGTGGATTGCCGGGTGATTGCCGCGACCAAGTCCGACCTCGACGAGTCGAGCAAGGCCGGCGAGTTTCGTAGCGACCTGTATTACCGCTTGAACGTGGTGACCCTCGAATTGCCGCCGTTGCGCGAACGTCGCGAAGACATCCTGCAACTGTTCGAACACTTCCTGCAGCAGTCGTCCCTGCGCTTCGACCGCGCCGTGCCGGAACTGGACAACCAGACCCTGTCGAACCTGATGAGCCACGACTGGCCGGGCAACGTGCGCGAACTGCGCAACGTCGCCGAGCGTTTTGCCCTTGGCCTGCCGGCCTTCAAGAAATCCGGCACCAGTGGCAGCAATCAGGGTCTGGCCTTCGCCGAAGCAGTGGAAGCGTTCGAACGCAACCTGCTCAGCGACGCCTTGCAACGCAGCGGCGGCAACCTGACCCAGGCCAGCCTGGAACTGGGAATGGCCAAGACCACGCTGTTCGACAAAGTGAAGAAATACGGGCTGAGCCACTGATGGACCTGATCCTCAAAGCAGCGCTGGGGGCGGCGGTGGTCGTCATCCTCGCCGCACTGGCCAAGACCCGAAACTATTACATCGCAGGCCTGGTGCCGCTGTTTCCGACCTTTGCGCTGATTGCGCATTACATCGTCGGCAAGGGGCGTTCGCTGGAGGATTTAAAGACCACCATCGTGTTCGGGATGTGGTCGATCATTCCGTACTTCGTTTACCTGGCGACGTTGTACGTGATGGTCGACCGGATGCGGCTTGAAGCGTCGCTCGCCATCGCGGCAGTGGCGTGGCTGATGGCGGCCACCGTCCTCGTCACCGTCTGGGTTCGCCTCCACGCTTGACCATCCCCCCCTGTGGCGAGGGAGCTTGCTCCCGCTGGGTTGCGAAGCAACCCCATTACCTGCAATCGAGTTTCAGCAGAAAAACCTCCTTGACCGCTTAGGGGCTGCTTCGCAGCCCAGCGGGAGCAAGCTCCTTCGCCACAATGAATTTCAGTGCAGCAGACGGCTGGCCCGCCCCTTGCATTTACCCCCAAAAGCCCCCTCGGCCGGCGTTCATGATGGATGAAGCCGGTGTCTGGGAGGGTCTGCCAAGGGTGAATTGCGACCTTGAACATTTTAGATCTCGACCACAGCCTGACGGCCCAGGCGCCCATCTCGCGGCTGCTGGAAAGCGGCCGTGCCAAACGCCTCGACTTGCTCGACCTCGGCCCGAAACTGCGGCTGTGGTCCAGCGAACGGACCTGGCGGCGGTTCGCCGAACGCTTGCAGCAACGGCCCCGGCACAGCGGCCCGCAACCGGAAATTTTCTTCGTCGGTTCCGGTGATTACCACCATTTGACCCCGGCATTTCTGACCGATTTGCCGGAGCCGGCAAGCCTGATTCACTTCGACAACCACCCCGACTGGGTCCGCTTCGCCCCCCGCCGGCATTGCGGTTCGTGGGTCAATCAGGCACTGAAACTGCCGAACATCCAGCGCATCGTCACCCTCGGCCCGTGCAGCGACGACCTGCAGAATCCACAGCTCAAGGGCGGCAATGTCCGGGCGCTCAAACGCGGCGTGTTGCAGCTGTTTCCGTGGCAGCGCCCGCCCTCGAAAGTGTGGGGCCGGGTCGGTGACGGCGCTGGCCATCGACAGCAGGAAAACCTGCTGCACTGGCGCAATCTGGCGGAGCTCGACTGGCCGGTGTTTCTCGAACAGTTGATCGCCAGCCTGCCCACCCGCGCAGTGTGGATCACCCTCGACAAGGATGTATTGGCCTGCGAAGACGCGGCGACCAATTGGGACCAGGGCGGCATGCGCTTGAGCCACTTGCTGCAAGCCATCAGAGCCTTGGCGGCCAGCAAGCGAATCCTCGGCATCGACATCTGCGGCGAGTACGCCCGACCGGCCTTCAGCAACGCCCTCAAGCGCTGGGAAGCCAAATCGGATCAGCCCCCGGCCGAACGCTGGAGCGAAGCGGATCTGCTGCGCAACGCGACGACCAACCAGGCGTTGATCGATCTGTTCGAGGAGTTGTTTCCATGACCTTCACCGTGATTGTGCTGGTGGCGTTTTCCATTGTCCTGGACGTCATCGGCCAGCTCTGTTTCAAGCTCGGCCTGGATCGTTTACCGGAGCTCGAAGGCGGGTTTCGCCTGAATGCGTTCTGGGGCCAGGTATTCAACGCGCCGCTGCTGTGGTGCGGGATCGGCGCCTACGTAATCGAATTTTTCGTCTGGCTCGAAGCCCTGTCCCGGGCGCCGCTGAGCCTGTTGTTTCCAGCGGCGGCGCTGGCGTACTGCGGCGTGGTGCTGGCCGGCAAACTGATCCTCGGCGAGACCGTCAGCCGGCGGCGCTGGCTCGGCACTTTAGTGATTACGGCGGGCGTGATGCTCGTGTGTGTCACCCATGCATGAGGCAAAAGCGATGATCAGGAACAAGACCGACTGGCTGCATGAACGCCTCGGTACGGTGGTGCTGTGGGCGTTGTTGATCGGGTTTGAAAGCGCCGGCCAGATCGCCACCAAGGTCGGTGGAGATCAGCTGGGGCAGATGGATTTCAACCTGCAATGGCTGCTGGCTGTGGCGGTCAATCCCGGGGTGTGGTTTGCGATTGCCTGCTACATCGGGGCGTTTTTCGTGTGGATGCTGATTTTGCGGCGCAGCAGTCTGTCCCTGGCGTTCCCGCTCAGTTCGCTGGTATTTGTCGGGGTGTTGCTCGGTTCGTGGCTGGGGCTGGGCGAGCAGATCAGCGTGCTGCACTGGGTGGGGGTGGCGGTGATCATGGGCGGGATTGCGTTGCTGGCCGAAGGCGAAGAAACCTGAAAATCACCGCAATTCCTGTGGCGAGGGAGCTTGCTCCCGTTCGGCTGCGCAGCAGTCGTAAAACAGGCTGGCGAGGTATTTCTGGAAGAATGACTTGCCAAGTTTGGGGGCCGCTTCGCGACCCAGCGGGAGCAAGCTCCCTCGCCACAAGTGCTTAGTTGAATTTGTAGGCCAGTGCCGCCTGCACTTCCCCTTGGTTGGTCTCACCGAGCTCTTTGACAAGGCTGCTGTCCGCCGCAGAACCTGTCAGGTGAATCCAGCTCGCGCTGGTCAACAACGACCACTGCGGCGCCAGCGGAAACTCGAAACTCTGAGTCAAAGCCACATTCTGCAAACCACCGCCCGCGTTGTACGGCCGAATCCCCGAGGCTTGTGACTCATTGGCACTGACGCCGAAGAAAGTCTGACTCTGCCGCGCATCCGCAAAATGCGCGGTCAGACCGGAGCTCCCAATCACCCCGCCACCCAGTGGATAACCCACCTCCCCGCCAACACGCCCCAACACCCCGCCCTGGCCGCCGCGCCCTCCAACCGCTTGCCCGACCGAGGCAAACACCCGCCAGAAATCAGCCGGCGCGTACTGCACAAAGCCCCCCACCTCGCCCATGTCCGGCACATCGCGCAACCCCTGCAGTTCGCCGTTGGACGTGCGCCCCGGCAGGTAATTCACGAACGGTCCGGCGCTGAAACCCTTGGTGTTCAACGCGTCCCAGGTCAGCCCGTCGTCCGTACTGAGGCTGACATTGCCCCAATCCAGATCGAGGTAAGGCACAGGCCGGGTTTCGTAGCGGCTACCGGTCGGATCGTGGGGCTGATAGCTGAGGCCAGCCCCCGCCTCACCGGTGATGCCGTCCGCTGAAACGCTGGCCGAAAGGCAAGTCAGCGCGGCAAATAGAACAACAGTAATCCTCGACATGAGGCCATTCCTTGAACTGGATGTGCGCGCATCAATCCCCGAATCGCCCCTCTCGCGCAAGCACTCATGTTGTTTGTAGCGACCTACAAAAATTGTAGCTTCACCGCCATCCACACCAGCCTCAACCCCAGCCCCGCTGGGCCAAACCCGGTTGGCACAGTCCCTGCTCTACCCCCTTGGCAAGCGCAAACAGCGCCTCCTGCCAAGATAGGTACAACAGATGATTGACTGGCATATCGTGTGTGATTTCGACGGGACCATCACCCGCACCGACGTGATCGACAGCATCCTCCAACGGTTCGCCGACCCGAGCTGGGAAGCGATCGAAAACGAGTGGCTGACGGGTGACATCGGTTCCCGTGAATGCCTCAGCCGCCAGCTCTCGCTGGTCAAGGCCACACCGGGCGAACTGCTCGGGTTCTTCGACACCATCGAGATCGACCCGGACTTCCCTGACTTCGTCGACCACGTCATCGGCCTCGGCGCTTCCCTTGAAGTGGTCAGCGACGGCATCGAGCAAGGCATTGCACGGATCCTGGCGCGCCACTACGTCAGCCTTTTGCCGATCCTCGCCAACCGCCTGCGGCAGCTCGACCACCAGAGCTGGCGCATCGACTTCCCTCACGCAAGCGATGCCTGCCGCGCCGCGTCCGGCAACTGCAAATGCAAATCCACCCCCAGCGCCAAACGGGTGCTGGTGATCGGCGACGGTCAGTCCGACATGTGCGTGGCCGCCACCGCCGATTTCGTATTCGCCAAGGATCGCCTGGCCGAGCACTGCGAGCGCAACAGCATCGCCTACGCCCGCTTCGACAGCTTCGCCGATCTGCCTGCGTTGCTCGCCCTGCTGCCAAGCGCCAGCGCCGCCAACGCCACCTCTTTCAACGTAGAAACACAGGAACGCTTCCACCATGTCTGATATTCGAATCGCCACACCTGAAGACCAGGTTCTTCTGGATAAAGAAGCCAAGTACTGCTCCTACGGCGACACCGTTCACTACATCGATCCGCCGCGCATTTTCAGCCGCTGCGAAGGCTCCTACGTCTGGGACACCGAAGACCAGGCCTACCTCGACCTGCAAATGTGGTACTCGGCGGTCAACTTCGGTTATGCCAACCCGCGCCTGAACAATGCGCTGAAACAGCAGATAGACACCCTGCCGCAGATTGCCAGCCAGTACCTGCACAAGGGCAAGATCGAGCTCTCGGAAATGATCGCCGTGGACGCGAAAAAGAAGTTCGGCCTCGACGGCCGGGTGCACTTCAACGTCGGCGGTTCGCAGTCCATCGAGGACTCGCTGAAAGTCGTGCGTAACGCCACCAATGGCAAAAGCCTGATGTTCGCCTTCGAGGGCGGTTACCACGGTCGCACCCTCGGTGCGTCGTCGATCACCTCCAGCTACCGCTATCGCCGCCGCTACGGCCACTTCGGCGAGCGCGCCAATTTCATCCCGTTCCCGTATCACTTCCGTGGCCCGAAAGGCATGACCAAGGAAGAGTACGGCAGTCATTGCGTGCAGCAATTCGCCCGCCTGTTCGAGACCGAATACAACGGCGTCTGGGACCCGAAAGTCGGCCAGAGCGAATACGCCGCGTTCTACGTCGAGCCGATCCAGGGCACCGGCGGTTACGTGATTCCGCCGATGAATTTCTACAGCGAACTCAAGCATGTGCTGGACCAGCACGGCATTTTAATGGTGGTCGATGAAATCCAGATGGGCTTCTGGCGCACCGGCAAGCTGTGGTCGATTGAGCACTTCGATGTCAAACCGGACGTCATCGTCTTCGGTAAAGCCTTGACCAACGGTCTCAACCCATTGGGCGGCATCTGGGCCAGGGAAGAGCTGATCAACCCGAAAATCTTCCCGCCAGGCTCGACCCACTCGACCTTCGCCTCCAATCCGCTGGGCACGGCGGTCGGCCTGGAAATGTTCAAGATGACCAGCGAAGTCGATTACGGCAAGAGGGTCATGAACAAGGGCAAATACTTCCTCGAAGGCTTGAAAGACTTGCAGAAACGCTACCCGATCATCGGCGACGTCGATGGCCTGGGCCTGGCACTGCGTTGTGAAATCTGCGGGCCGGACGGCTTTACGCCGGACAAGGCAACGCTCGACTTCATGGTCGAAGAAGGCATGAAAGGTGACATCGAAATTGACGGCAAACGCCTGGGCCTGATCCTCGATGTGGGCGGTTACTACAAGAACGTAATCACCCTCGCGCCGTCGCTGGAAATCAGCTACCCGGAGATCGACCTCGGCATCGCGCTGCTCGACCGTCTGCTTGATCGGGCGATGAAACGATGACCCCCTCTTTTTCAAGGGCAGACGAGATCGACATGGGCGAAGGCAGCGCCGGTTTCGTTCTCGGCAACGGCGAGGTCGCGGTGTTGTTGATCCACGGCCTCACCGGCACGCCGACCGAATTGCGACGGGTCGCGATGGGCCTGGCCAAGGCCGGCTGCACGGTCTATGTGCCGACCCTGGCCGGCCACTGCGGGGACAACGCCGACCTGCAAGCCACCGGTTGGCACGACTGGTACGAGAGCGCGCGCAATACCTTCGTTGGTGTGCGGCGCAAGCATGAGCATGTGTTCGTCGGTGGCTTGTCGATGGGCGCGGTGCTGGCGATGTACCTGGCGGCCGAGCATCCGGGGCAGATCGAAGGCTTGCTGCTGTATTCGACCACCCTGCGCTACGACGGCTGGAACATGCCTTGGGTCGCCAAACTGAGCAGCCTGGTGATGTCGATTCCGTTTGGCGTGCACCTGTGCCGCTTCAACGAAAAATCACCGTTCGGCATCAAGGACGAACGCTTGCGCGCCATTGTCGAACGGCAGATGAAGGCCGGTGAAAGTGCCAATGCCGGATTGCTGACCATGTCCGGCGTGAGTGTCCGGGAACTGCATCGATTGGTGGCCGCGGTGAAAAAGCGCATGCCGCAGATCACCACCCAGGCGCTGGTGTTGCACTCACGGGAAGACGACATCACCAGCCGCTGGAACGCCGACTATGTCGAACGCAAACTCGGCGGCCCGGTAGTGAAAGTCCTGCTCGACGATTGCTATCACATGATCACCGTCGACCTGCAATACCGCCGGGTCGTGGAGCTGAGTGCGGACTTCATCCAGCACCGGTTCATGCAACAAGTCACCGCCCCGCAACCCATGCGCCAGGACTATCGGCAACTGGCCTGAACACATTTGAAGAAGCTACGCATGCCCACCCTGTTACCCACCATGGCAGCCATCCCCCAATCCCTGTAGGAGCGAGCCTGCTCGCGATGCACTCAAGAGCGCCGCGTTTCTCCTGTAACCCCACGTTATCGTTAACGACCATCGCGAGCAGGCTCGCTCCTACAAGGAAACGATGTGATCACTGCCCTTGCCTATTCAACCATCGAAGCCATCGACCGCAGTGCCTGGAATGCCTGTTTCCCCGGCGAACTGGAGGACTGGGATTATTACCGGGCCGTTGAACAGGCAGGCATTGCGGATTTCCGGTGGCGCTATCTGGCGCTGTACGAAGACGAGGTGTTAGTCGCGGCGGCAGTGGCATTCACCACCGCGTATTCGCTGGACACCACGGTTCAGGGACCGGGTAAACGCGTCACCGAACAGTTGCGCCGCTGGTGGCCAGGGCTGTTGGACATCCGCTTGTACGCCCTCGGTTCGCCGGTGGCCGAGCAATGCCATGTGGGGACCGCACGCCAGATCGACCCCGCACGGCGTCCGGCCTTGCTTGAGCAATTGTTAATCCTGGCGCGCAACGACGCCGACCAGGCCGGAATCGGTCTGCTGGCGGTCAAGGACGCGTCCCATCGCGATCCACAGTGGTTGCAGGTGTGCCAGGCGGCCGGTCTGCAAAGCATGCCCGGCCTGCCCAGCGCCGAACTGCCGATCCGTTTTGGCTCCGTGGACGCTTACCTCGGCACGCTCGGCAAATCCACCCGTAAAGACCTGCGCCGCACGTTGCGCGGGCAAGGTCCGCGCATCGAATGGCGGCGCACTGTGGAAGACCTGCTCCCGCACATGATGGCGCTTTACGAAGCCACCCTTTCACGCAGCGACCTGACCTTTGAACGCTTGCCATCGGAGTACTTCCGCCAGGTCCTCGAATACCTCGATGAACGCGCCGCGTGCGTGCTGTACTGGGTCGGCGATGAGCTGGTAGCGTTCAACCTCGTGCTGCTGGACGAGCAACGCCTGGTCGACAAATTCTTCGCCCATGACCTGACCCGGACCCGCGAGCACAATCTGTACGTGCGCAGCTGGCTGGCCAATGTCGACTACTGTATTGAACACGGCATCCCGATCTACGCGTGCGGTCAGGCCGGCTATGCCAGTAAGCTGCGCCTGGGTTGCTCGTTCACCGGCAACACCGTGTTTTTCCGCCATCGCAACCGAGTGCTCGACGGTCTGTTGCGACTGGTGAAAATGTTCATTCGACCGGACCGCTCCGACCCTGCCATGGCTGCTGCATTAAGCGAAACTTCATGATCAAAAACCGCCCCGCCACCGCCCGACCTTTCGCCCTCTCCGGCTGGAGCCTGCAGCGCAAACTGGTGTTGGCGTTCTGGCTGGTCAGCGTGATTCCGACCATGATCGCCGCAGAACTGGCGGCCACCACCCTGTCGCAGATTTTCGACAGCAACGTGCGGATCTGGCTGCAGGAATCGACCCAGATCGTCGAGGACGAGATCACCGAGATCCGCCGGGATAACGCCCGGGCCGCGCAGTTGTTCCTGCGCTACACCCGCCCGCCGACGGACCGTTTGTCGAGCAAACACGACAAACTGACCACCGACATCGCCGATTCCATGGGTATCGACGTGGTGGCGCTGGTGCGCAACAGCGATCACAAAGTGGTGTTCAGCACCGCCGCCGATGACATCGTCCGGCAAATCAGCACCGAGTCCAAGGCGTTGTTGCAGACCCTGCAAGTTGGCGGCATCCCCACCGGCACGGTGGTCTCGACCTTCGAGACCGATCAGGACGGCATCGACTACAAACTGGTGATCGCCACCTACCTGGACAGTAGTTTCCTCACCAGCGTCGCCGATGTGCACTCCCTCGACCTGCGCCTGTACCTGGCCAAGGCCGATGACTTCTCGGAGATCTTTTCCACCCAGCGCTTCGAAGATCACCCGGCGGCGGTACCGGAAAAAATCGAACAGACCCTGCGCAGCACCAAGCAGCCGATCGAACAATTCACCAATCGCTACAGCGGCATCTACCGGCCGATCCTCAATGAAAGCGGTGAGCTGCAAGGCGTGATTTTCAGCGGTCTGCTGCGCCACACCAGCCTGGTCGGGCTGGTGAACCAGAGCAACCTGTTCATCCTGATTTTCCTGCTCAGCTCGGCGGCGTCCCTGGCGGTCGGCTGGATTGTTTCGCAACGCCTGACCAAGCCGTTGCGCGGGTTGTCCAAAGGCGTGCAAGCGGTGATTGCCGGGGATTACCGCCAACGCCTGGCGGTCACCGGCGGCGACGAACTGGCGGAATTGAGCAGCACCTTCAACCACATGAGCGAACGCCTCGGCGAGTTGCAGCACTTGGAATCGCAACTGCGCCGCCGCGACCGTCTGCATGCCCTGGGTGAAGTCGCCATGGGCCTGGCCCATGAAATCCGCAACCCGCTGGGCATCATCAAGACCGCCACGCAACTGCTGCACCGGCGCGCCGATTTGCCCGAGACCGACAAGCGTCACCTGGAATACGTGGTCAGCGAAGTCAGCCGCATCAACGACCTGATCACCGATTTCCTCGACTTCGCCAAGCCCAGCGCGCCGATGCGTTCGACCCAGGCGGCGCGGCCGCTGGTGGATGACCTGGTCGGCTTCTGCGCCCCGGAGCTGGCCAGCCATAACATCGATGTGCACATCGACGATCAGGCCCCCGGCGCGACCCTTCATGTCGACGCGCGGCAACTCAAGCAGGCGGGCCTGAACCTGATCGTCAACGCCATCGACGCCATGCCCGACGGTGGACGGCTGACCGTGGCGATCAGCAGCGAATCGCCGTACACCGTAATCAGCATCAGCGACACCGGCCAGGGCATCGAACCGGATATGCTCGAACGGATCTTCACGCCGTTCGTCACCACCAAGGCTTCGGGTACCGGCCTGGGGCTGGCGAAGGTGTTCTCGATCATGGAAGGTCATGACGGGCGCATCGAATGCGTCAGTGAAAAAGATGCCGGGACCACCTTCACGCTGTACATTCCGGCCAACGGTGAAGACTTCGACGAGGGCAGCGATGACACATAACGTACTGGTGGTGGATGACGAGCCCAAGCTCTGCGACCTGCTGGCATCGGCCCTGGGTCAGAACGGCATCCAGGTGTTCACCGCCGGCAACGGCTTGCACGCGCTCAAGGTGCTGGAGTGCGAGGACATCGACCTGGTGATCAGCGACTGGCGCATGCCCGGCATGGACGGCCCGCAGTTGCTGGCGGAAATCAAAAGCCGTTATCCGCAGCTGCCGGTGATCGTCATGACCGCCTACAGCACGGTGAAAAACGCCGTGCAGTCGATGCGCAACGGCGCCTTCGACTACATCGCCAAGCCGTTCGACATCGACGAACTGGACATCACCGTCAGCAAGGCCCTGCAATTTCGCGACATCCTCAAAGACAACCAGCGCATGCGTGCCGAGCTCGATGAGCATCAGCAGATTGACAGCCTGATCGGCGACAGCCCGAGTTTTCGCCGGGTGCTGCACGCCATCGATTCCGTGCGCGAAAGCAACGCGACGATTCTGCTGACCGGCGAAAGCGGCACCGGCAAGGAAATGGTCGCCCGGGCGATCCACAAACACGGTAACCGCGCTGACAAACCGTTTGTGGCGGTGAACTGTGCGGCGATCCCGGAAGGGTTGCTGGAAAGCGAAATGTTCGGTCACCGCAAAGGCGCGTTTACCGGCGCCGTGGCGGATCGCGTCGGGCGCTTCATGCAGGCTGACAAAGGCACGTTGTTCCTTGATGAAATCGGCGAAATGCCGCTGGCCTTGCAGGCGAAAATCCTCCGGGCCTTGCAGGAACGGGTGATCGAGCCGGTGGGCGATCCGCGCGAGCGCAAGGTCGATGTGCGGGTGATTGCCGCGACCAACAAGAACCTGCTGGACGCGGTGGCCAACAAGGAGTTTCGCGAGGACCTTTATTACCGCCTCAATGTGTTCCCGATTCCCTTGCCGGCCCTGCGCGAACGTGTGGAAGACATCGCGCCGCTGGCCCGGCATTTTGCTCACACCCTGGGCGCCACGGCAGGCAAGCGTTTTACCGGATTCAGCGCGGAAGCCTTGCAGGCCATGGCTCATTATTCGTGGCCAGGGAATATTCGTGAGCTGCAGAACTGCGTGGAACGAGCGACGATTGTCGCGTCGGGGGCGGTGATTGAAGAGGAAGATTTGCCGGCGTATCTGTTTGCCTCAAATGCCGGCACCAGCGGTGCGCTGGTCACCGAAGGCAGCGTGCCGGCGGATCTGGAAGCGGCGTTGGCGGAGGTCGAGAAGGCTTACATTCTGGCGGCGCTGGCGCAGAGCAATGGTGTACAGGCTGCGGCGGCGCAGTTGATCGGGATCTCCGAGCGCAGCTTCTGGTATCGCCTGAAGAAACTGGGCATCCACGTCGACAAAATCGTCAGGTAACCGCTCCCCCCTGTGGCGAGGGAGCCTGCTCCCGCTCGGCTGCGCAGCAGTCGTAAATCCAGCGAATGCGGTCTGCCTGGCTACAACGGTGCTGACATTGGGGCCGCTTCGCAGCCCAGCGGGAGCAAGCTCCCTCGCCACAGAAACACTCCCGGTAATTAGCTCACGGTCCCGCCCTTCGATTCGCTCATGATCTGCCGAATCGCCCCGACAAAGGTTTCGACCGGCTGCCCGCCCGTCACCGCGTACTGCCCGTTGAACACCACCGTCGGCACCGAACTCACCCCGCGCGCCAGCCACAACTTCTCTTCTTTGAGCACCTCTGTGGCGAATTCATCGGACGCCAGAATCGCCTCCGCCCGCTGCCGATCCAGCCCCACGCTTTCAGCCATCAGCGCCAACTGCTTGTGATCCGACGGATTGCCGCCCTCAGTGAAATACGCCTTGAACAGCGCTTCCTTCAGATTGAACTGCAACCCTTCCAACCCCGCCCAAAACAACAACCGATGCGCATCAAAGGTGTTGTAGATGCGGCTGTTGCCATCAGTGCGAAACGCGAACCCGACCTCGGCGCCACGGGCGCGGATCATCTCGCGGTTCTTCTGCGACTGCTCCGGGGTCGAGCCGTACTTTTCAGTGATGTGTTCGGTGATGTTCTGCCCTTCCGGCGCCATTTTCGGGTTCAGTTCGAACGGCTGGAAACGGATCTCGGCCTGGACCTCATCGCCCAGCAAATCCAGGGCCCGGGTCAGGCCATACAGACCGACCACGCACCATGGGCAGGACACGTCGCTGACGAAATCGATTTTCAGGGGGGTACTCATCATTCACCTCGCAGGCTTGGATCGCGCCGGAAAGTTTGAACGATACACCTGAAAGACCGAGGTGGCAGCCATTCCCCGTCCCCCTGTGGGAGCGAGCCTGCTCGCGATGGCGTCGTGTCAGTCGCCATCTGCTTGACTGATACACCGCCTTCGCGAGCAGGCTCGCTCCCACAGGGGATTTTCGGTGTTTTTGGACGTGTGTTTAGTTCTGTTTAAGGTTACTTCCTGAAAGCTACAGCGCCTTGCGCCGTCGCCTACAACAACGTCAGAATCCGCTGGCTTGTGCGCCTGGGTGGCCGTCGGTAACTTGGTTCGTGTCACTGATTCCCAGTGATCGGGTTTAGTAGCCCGGCTAATACGCTTACGGTTGCACAAGTGTCATCCCGTCAGGTTTTCACCTGCACTTGATGGTAGCTGTGCGCATGGCGCCCTCGGGCGCGCCGGGTTTTGGGCGTATTTTACCGGTCTACTAACTTGCGCACAGCTGCCACCCCTCCGTTTAGTAGCGAGACAGGTTGCGGCTCTACTATTAGGAAAAATACCCCATGTTCAAAATTACTCCGAACCCACCGGAAACCGACGACGTCTCCCCCTACGAAACCCCGGACTCCAAAAAACTCAACGAAGCCGCCGACCGCGCCCTCGATTTCTACCTCAAACCGGTCATTCCCAAAGACACCCCACGCCGGCCCAGCACCATCTACACCATCGCCCCCGACATCGATCAAGAAACCCTGCTGGCCAACGCCTGCGAATCCTTGGCGTCAGCGAGCGTGATGCTGAGTGATTTCGCCGGGTTGCTGGAAGGCCCGCAGCGCAACACTGTGCTGGGCATTCAGCAGTCCGTCATGCTGGGTGAACTGGCGGTGAACCGGATGCTGGATAACTTCGTTCCACCAAGCGCCGCGACCTGATTGGCTGACAAGGTTCCACTAACGAAGAAGATCCAAATGTGGGAGCGAGCCTGCTCGCGATGGCGGTGTGACATTCAGCATTGATGTTGACTGACACACAGCCATCGCGAGCAGGCTCGCTCCCACATTGGTACTGGGTACTACAGGAGGTTCGGAGTGGGCACCGGATCGATCTGTGCCCAATGCGAAGTGTCTTCGCGGTGGGCCTGCAAATACGGCAAAACCGCCGCCAGCAACGGCGCCTTGAACGCCTCCTGGAATCGATGCGCCAACCCCGGAATCAGCTTCAACTGACTGCCACGAATATGCGCCGCCAGATGGACGCCATGCATCACCGGCAACAGCGGATCGGCCGTGCCGTGAACCACCAGCGTCGGCACGCGCAATTGGTTAAGCAGCGCCACACGACTGCGCTCGGCGAGGATCGCCATGATCTGGCGCTTCACGCCCTCCGGGTTGAACGCCCGGTCATAGGACAACGCCGCCTGATGCAGCAACGCTTGCCGATCATCACTGACGGTCGGGCTGCCCAGCGCTGCCAGCAAATCGGCCTGCTGTTCCAGCGCCACTTCGCGATTCGGCGCGCTGCGCCGCGACAACAGCTGCACCAACGCCGCACTCGGCGCCGGCAAGCCTTCGGCCCCGGAACTGGTCATGATCAGGGTCAGGCTCTCGACCCGTTGCGGCGCCATCGCCGCCATGTGCTGGGCAATCATCCCGCCCATGCTCGCGCCCAAGACGTGAAACTGCTCAACCTTCAACGCATCCATCAGGCCAAAGGCGTCGTCCGCCATGTCGGTCAGGGTGTACGGCGCCGCCACCGGCAGACCGAGTTTGTAGCGCAGCACTTCGAAGGTCAGGTTGGCGTCGGCGGGCGTTTGCCGCCAGGTCGAGAGACCGACGTCGCGATTGTCATAACGAATCACCCTAAAACCCTGCTGACACAGCGCGACCACCACCTCGTCAGGCCAGTGAATCAACTGCCCGCCCAGGCCCATCACCAGCAACAACGCCGGGTCGGACGCACGGCCGATGCTCTGGTACGCCAGGCTCACCTGCGCCAGATCGGCCTGTTGGGTGGGAACATTGACATCGCAACGAGACGCCGCCAAAGACGGCAGGCCAAACAACAGCAAGGCCAGAAAAATGAATGCACGCATGAAAAAACACCGAAACGCAGAACCCCAGTAGAGCGCGAGTCTGATGAAGTTTGATCAAGCGCGCTGCCACAGTTACGTGACAGTTTGATGAAGATTGCCGAGCGGTCATTTTCGGGACCGCGTTATCGTTCATCGCGAGCAGGCTCACTCCCACAGGATTGATGTCGTACACAATATTTGTGATCGACCTAGATCCAATGTGGGAGCGAGCCTGCTCGCGATGGCGTCCGAACTGACGCTACATCGGCTAAGCCAACTGACTGCGCAACTGCCGCGCCGCCGCCACCATGTTCACCAGCGCCGCCTCGGTCTCCGGCCACGCCCGGGTCTTCAGCCCGCAATCCGGGTTCACCCACAACCGCTCCGCCGGAATGCGCTTCACGGCTTTGCTCATCAACTTGACCATCTCAGCCGTGTCCGGCACCCGTGGCGAGTGGATGTCGTAGACGCCCGGCCCGATGTCGTTCGGGTAGTCGAACGCTTCGAAGGCTTCCAGCAATTCCATGTCCGAACGCGAGGTCTCGATGGTGATCACGTCGGCATCCATCGCCGCGATGGACTCGATCACGTCGTTGAATTCGCTGTAGCACATGTGGGTATGGATCTGGGTTTCGTCCCGCACGCCGGAAGCGCTCAAGCGGAAGGCTTCCACCGCCCAGTCCAGGTATTCCTGCCATTGCGCCCGGCGCAGCGGCAAGCCTTCGCGGAACGCTGCTTCGTCGATCTGCACGATCTTGATGCCGGCGTTTTCCAGGTCGACCACTTCATCACGCAGGGCCAACGCCAACTGCTGCGCCTGGATTTTGCGCGAGACGTCTTCGCGCGGGAACGACCACATCAGCATGGTCACGGGACCGGTGAGCATGCCTTTCATGACCTTGTCGGTCAGGCTTTGCGCATAGGTGATCCAGTCGACGGTCATGGCGTTCGGACGGCTCAGGTCGCCGTAGATGATCGCCGGTTTGACGCAGCGCGAACCGTAGCTCTGCACCCAGCCGAAACGGGTGAACAGGTAGCCGTCCAGTTGCTCGGCGAAGTACTCGACCATGTCGTTGCGCTCGGCTTCACCGTGCACCAGCACGTCCAGGCCCAGGCGTTCCTGGACTTGCACCGCGTGACGGATTTCGCTGTGCATGGCATCGGTGTAATCGTTGGCCGACAGCTTGCCTTGCTTGAACGCCTGGCGGGCCAGACGGATCGAACCGGTCTGCGGAAACGAGCCGATGGTGGTGGTCGGGAATGCCGGCAGTTTCAGCCGAGCGCGTTGCTGCTCGATGCGCTTGGCGAACGGCGAGTGACGTTGGCTGTCCGCTGCGCTGATCGCATTGATGCGTGCCTGCACGTGGGCTTTATGGATACGCGGCGACTCGGCGCGGCTCGTCTGAATCACTCGGCTCTGGGCCAGAGCCGCTTGTACTTTGGGCGATTGCGGGTCGTTCAGGGCATCGCGCAGTACGGCGATTTCACCGCACTTCTGCACGGCGAAGGCCAGCCAGCTTTTCAGTTCAGGATCGAGTTTGTCTTCCCGTTCCAGGTCCACCGGGCTGTGCAGCAGCGAGCAGGAACTGCTGACCCACAGGTTGTCGCCAAAGCGCTCTTGCGCCGGTTGCAGTTGCGCGAGCACTTGCTCCAGTTCGCAACGCCAGACGTTGCGACCGTTGACCAGGCCCACCGAAAGAATCTTGTAGGTCGGCAGACGGTCCAGCACCTGACCGAGTTGATCCGGCGCCCGCACTGCGTCGATATGCAGGCCTTGCACCGGCAGGCCGACTGCCAGGCCGAGGTTGTCTTCCAGGCCACTGAAGTAGGTCGCCACGAGCTTTTTCAGCGGCGAGTATTGAAGGATGTGGTAAGCGCGCTCGAAGGCGTTTTTCCAGGCTTGTGGCAGGTCGAGGGTCAGGATCGGTTCGTCGATCTGCACCCATTCCACGCCTTGGGCGGCGAGGCGGCCGAGGATTTCACCGTAGATCGGCAGCAGGCGTTCGAGCAGGTCGAGCTTGTCGAAGTCGTTGCCTTTGGCCTTGCCCAGCCACAGGTAAGTCAGCGGGCCGATGATGACGGGTTTGACGTTGTGGCCGAGGGCCTTGGCTTCGTCGACCTCGTCGAACAACTGTTCCCAGCTCAGTTTGAACTGTTGGTCAGCTGTGAATTCCGGGACCAGGTAGTGGTAGTTGGTGTCGAACCACTTGGTCAGCTCCTGGGCATATTGGGCCTGGGTGTGTTCGCCACCGCAGCAGGCCGCCGTGGCGCCTCGGGCCATGGCGAACAGGGTGTCGAGGGTCGGCAGGCCGCGCGCATCCTTGGCACTGTCGAAACGCTCGGGGATCACGCCGAAGGTCAGGGAATGGGTCAGCACCTGGTCGTACCAGGCGAAGTCGCCGACGGGCAGCAGGTCGATGCCGGCGTCTTTCTGCAACTGCCAGTGGGTGGCGCGCAGTTGGCGGCCGACGCTTTTCAGCGCGTCCTGATCGAGGTCGCCCTTCCAGTAGGATTCGAGGGCTTTTTTCAGTTCGCGGTCAGCGCCGATGCGCGGAAAACCAAGTGTGTGGGCCAGAGCCATGGTGAATTTCTCCCTGTAAAAGATGGCGCTATTGTCGACAGCCAACCCAACATGAGACAAACTCAACCTTTTCGTGTTGATCACAAGTTTTCCTCATGGAGCCCCCGGTGCTTGAAATCCGCCACCTGAAGACCCTGCACGCCTTGCGCGAAGCCGACAGCCTGGTCGATGCCGCCGACCGTCTGCACCTGACCCAATCGGCCCTGTCCCACCAGTTCAAGGAACTGGAGGAGCGCATGGGCATGCCGTTGTTCGTGCGCAAGACCAAACCGGTGCGGTTCACCAGCGCCGGGTTGCGCCTGCTGCAACTGGCCGACGCCACCCTGCCGCTGCTGCGCGGTGCCGAACGCGATATCGCGCGGTTGGCGGGCGGCACCGCGGGCCGTTTGCACATGGCAATCGAGTGCCACAGTTGCTTCCAGTGGCTGATGCCGACCATCGATCAGTTCCGCGATGCCTGGCCGGAAGTCGAGCTGGACCTGGCTTCGGGCTTCTCCTTCGCCCCGCTGCCGGCCCTGGCCCGTGGCGATCTGGATTTGGTGGTGACCTCCGATCCGCTGGAACTGGCCGGGATCACCTACGTGCCGCTGTTCACCTATGAAGCGATGCTCGCGGTGGCCAATCAGCACCGTTTGGCGAACAAGGCCTACATCGTGCCGGAAGACCTGCTCACGGAAACGCTGATCACCTACCCGGTGGAACGCGACCGGCTGGACATCTTCACCCGTTTCCTGGAACCGGCCGACATCGAACCGGCGCAGGTCCGCACCTCGGAACTGACGGTGATGATGATGCAGTTGGTCGCCAGCGGACGCGGCGTCTGCGGCATGCCCCATTGGGCGCTGCATGAATACAGCTCGCGGGGTTACGTGAAGGCCAAGCGGCTGGGCGAGAAAGGATTGTTTGCGACGCTGTATGCGGGGATTCGTGCGGACATGCTGGATGCGCCGTACATGCGCGACTTCTTGCTGACGGCCAAGGACACATCATTCTCGACACTCGACGGCGTCAGCGCAGTCCGCTGACACACCACAACCGCTGTAGGAGCGAGGCTTGCCCGCGAAAGCGGTGTATCAGCCAAGTAGATATCGACTGTCACGACGCCTTCGCGGGCAAGCCTCGCTCCTACAGGGGTCTGTGGTGGGTTTAGAGCTCGCGCCACATGTGGATTTTGTCGAAGTAGTCTTCGCCGACGCGCACCGCCATGGGTTCGAGGCCGAACTGTACGAAGCCGCAACGCTGGTACAGGTTGAACGCCGCCTCATTGCCGGCGGTGACGGTGAGCTGGATCAGCCGCAGGCCTTTATGGTTCTGCGCTTCATCCAGCGCGGCTTGCACCAGTTGCTGACCCAACCCGCGCTGCCGGACTTTGCCGGACACATACATGCCAAACAGCGTCGCCTTGTGCCGGGCCTTTTCCCGGGGTTCGAAGGCCAGGCCGACGATGCCTGACAACGCGCCGTCCTCGAACGCCCCGAACACCACATCCAGCTTGCTGGTCAGGCGCGACTCCCACCAACTCAGCGGCATTGTTGCGCGTTCGCGCACACTCGAAGTGAAGGCCTGCGGGTGCAGGTCGTAGGCTTCCAGCATCAGCGCCCGATAGTCCAGCGCATGGCTGGCATCCAGTCGTTCAATCCACATGGTCAAGCCGTCCGTCGTTGCTCAAGCATCAGCCGCACCGCCAGCGCGGACAGGACAAACCCCATGAAATAACGCTGCAGCGCCAGCCAGGTCGGGTTGTTGACGAACCACGACGCGATGCCTGCCGCGAAGATCGCGATCAGCAGGTTGACGCAGAAACTGACGCTGATCTGGGTCAGGCCCAGCACGATGCTCTGGGTGAACACCGAGCCATGCTCAGGCGTGATGAACTGTGGAAACACCGACAGGTAAAACACCGCGATCTTCGGGTTCAGCGCGCTGGTGAGAAACCCCATGGTGATCAGTTTTCGCGACGAGTCCGGCGGCAACTGCTGCGCTTCGAAGGGTGAACGTGCGCCGGGTTTGACCGCCTGCCAGGCCAGCCACAACAGATACAGCGCGCCGGCCCATTTCAACACTTCGTAGGCCATCGGCACGGCCAGAAAGACCGCGGTCAAACCGGCCGCAGCGGCGAACAAGTGCACGAAGAATCCCGCCACCACGCCGAGCAACGAAGTCACGCCGGCCTTGCGCCCCTGGCAGATCGAACGGGAGATCAGGTAGATCATGTTCGGCCCCGGCGTCAGCACCATCAGCAACGCGGCAGCGGCGAAAATCAGCAAGTCTTGAAGTGGGATCATGGGGCAGTCCTAGTCCGTGGATGATCAGGCGATTGCAGTCAGCGAAGCTCGATAAAACGGCAGGATCACGTCCCGTGTCAATGGCGCCAACGAGAGATCGCCGTCGGTGGCCGGATCGATCCAGCGCACCTCTTCAATCTCCGCGGCGGGCGAGACGTCTGAATCGATGGTCAGTAGAAAGAGTTCAGCCTGGACGACAAAACCCGGCTCGTTGGCCGCCGGTGCCGAAAAGGGCCCCAGGTAGGTGGCGTGCGCGGGGTCGATGACCAGTCCAAGCTCTTCTTCCAGCTCACGGGCCAGGGCGTGAACCGGTTGTTCATGGGCCTCGATCTTGCCGCCGGGTTGCATGAAGGCTTCGGTGCCGCGTTTGCGGACCAACAGCGTGCGACCGTCAGGGCCGATCAGCAGGGCGGCGGCGATGCGGATGGTGCGGGGGGAAGGGGCGGATGAAAGCGTCATGGATCTGAGTGTGCCTTGAGTGAAAGGCGCAAAGGATCACATGGGTGTCGCGCCGGCGTCACGGGGGAAAATAGCGGTCTAGCCCTTTGTGGGAGCGAGCCTGCTCGCGATAGCGGTCTTTCAGTCAACATTCATGGTGAATGTCAGGCCGTCTTCGCGAGCAGGCTCGCTCCCACAGGGGTCAGTGTTGAGTCTTCCAAAGGGGGATCAGGGCTGAGTTTGAACCACCAGCGGCGCTTCGAGGATTGCGGCTTCCACCTCCTCCGGCACTTTCACAAAAACGCTGTATTTCGCCCCTTCCATCGCCTCGAACGCGATCAGTTTCTCCACCAGCGGCCCGCTCAGCACCTTCCCCGCATTGAGCAACAGCATGCCGTTATCGGCATTGAGGTTGCGCGCCAGAATCATGCCGGTCGCCAGGTCCCGGGTGGTCAGTACCTTGACCGTCGGATCGGCCAGTGACACATCGCTCTGGTAGGCGGCGCAGACCTGAATGAAGTCCTCCACCAGATCAGGATCGTAGAGACGACCGGCGTACTGGCGAATATAGACCAGGGCTTCATCGCTGTTCATCTGGCGCTCAAGGATCAGCCCACGCTGCAACTCGATGAAATCCACCGCCAGTTTCAGCCACCGCGCCCCGAGCGGAATCGCCTCGCCCTTGAGCCGGTCGGGGAAACCGGTGCCATCCCAGCGCTCCTGATGGTGAAGGATCAGGCGCGCCGCATCCTTCATCGGATCGAGGGTCATCAGCAACGATTCGCTCTGCTTCGGATAACCGCGATAGCGTTCCTGATCGTTGTGGTGCAGCAAATCCGCAGGCGCGGTCATCATGCTGTCGGTCCAGCTCAGCTTGCCGATGTTGTAAAGCGCCGCGGCCATGGTCAGGTCGCGGGTACTGCCCTCGTCCACGCCATGGAGTTTGCAGTACACCCGCACCAGTTCGATGATCTGCCGGTTCGTCTGCTTGGCCGGTGGCAAACGCAGGTTGGCCAGCAGCGAGAACACCTCGGTGCCGGTGACATAGCTGTGTTTGAGCTCTTCGTAGGCCAGGTCGAGCATGTCGGCCGTCTGCTGCAGCTCGGCGGTGCGGGACGCAACGTGTTTCTCCAGGGTCGCGTTGAGCAACCTCAATTCTTCGTTTTGCTCCCAGGTCTCCTGCACCAGATGCAGGCGTTCGCGCTCGGAACGCTGGTAGGCGAGGGATTGTCGCAACGTCAGCAGCAATTCCTCATCGTGCCAGGGTTTGCTGATGTATCGGTCAATCTGCCCGTCGTTGATTGCTTTGACGATCATCGTCAGGTCGGCATAACCGGTCAGCAAAATGCGCAGCGTGTCGGGATGGCGCTGGTGAATGTGCGCCAGCAGCGTGGCGCCGTCCATGTTAGGCATGCGCGCATCGCTCATCACCAGGTCGACGGGCTGTTTCGCCATGATATCCAGGGCTTGCTCCCCGCTGGTGGCCAGCAATACTTCGTAGGGCTGGCCGCGCAAGAGCCGGCGCAGACTGTTGAGGATAGACTCCTCGTCGTCGACCAGCAGAATCGTGGGTTTATCGGCAAAAGTAGTGGGGAGTTGCTCTTCCATGGCATTACCTCAAGCAAAACGGGCGTCGTCGCGTCAATCATCAGCCAGAACATTCCGTTTCTGGCGCTGCCTGAGCTACAGGCTAGATGATTTCCAGCGACGCCCCTGGAAATGATTCGTTTCAGGCGACCGGGCGAAGTGCTGCACAGGCGACTATGCTCAGTTCACTCGGATCCACTTTATGCGCTTGGCCACGTGATCAGGGAAAGGATGCCCCTATGAGCACACCGCACCACCACATTGCCACCGCTCCCGGCGTATGCCTATGAATACGCTGCTGGCACGAACCAACCGTCGGATACTTATCGTCGACGACACCGCGTCTATTCATGCGGACTTCATCAAGATCCTCAGCCCGCCATCGCCCGAAGACGACGACCTGATCAGCGCCGAAAAAGCCCTGTTCGGGACGCAAGCGACGGCAACCCTGCAAAGTTTCATGCTCGATTCGGCGTTTCAGGGGCTGGAAGCACTGGACAAGGTTGAACGAGCGCTGGCCAACGACCTGCCCTATGCGATGGCTTTCATCGACATGCGCATGCCGCCGGGCTGGGACGGCCTGGAAACCATCGAACGGCTGTGGCAGGTCGATCCCAAGCTGCAAGTGGCGCTGTGCACCGCTTATTCCGACTATTCCTGGGAAGACATCGATGAACGCCTGGAACTGGGCGATCGCCTGCTGATCCTGAAAAAACCATTCGATGCCATCGAAATCCGTCAGTTGGCCAGCGCCCTGACCGCCAAATGGCAAATGACCGAAGACGCCGAACTGAAGATGTCGTTGCTGGAACAGGCCGTGGAAGAACGCACCCGGGAGCTGTCCGACGCCAACATCATCGTGCAGAACAGCCCGACCATTCTGTATCGCCTGCGGGGCGAACCGTCGTTTCCGCTGATGTACATCTCCCACAACATCACCAAGTACGGTCATGTCGCGGCGAATCTGGTCGCCTCGGCCAACTGGGCCCGGGAGTTGATCCATCCCGACGACCAGCCGAAAGTCGACACGGCCATGGCCCGAGTGCTGGATCGCCATGCGGGGGGGGCGTCCATCGAGTTTCGGATGCGCACCGGCAACGGTGCCTGGCGCTGGGTCGAAAACCGCTATATTCCGGTGCGAGACGCCGAAGGACGTTTACTGGAAGTCGAAGGCATCATCATCGACGTCACTGAACGCAAGGTCGCCGAGGAGAAAATCGCCCTGCTGGCCCGCACCGACGGGCTGACGGGGCTGGCCAACCGTGCCACCTTGATCGAGCGCCTGCATCAGGCCTTCGCCGCTGCGCGCCGGGGTGCAACACCGTTCGCGATGTTCTACCTGGACCTTGACCACTTCAAACGCATCAACGATACCCTCGGTCATCCGGTGGGAGATCTGTTGCTGCAGGAAGTGGCCCGGCGCATCAAAGCCTGTGTGCGCGAAAACGACGTGGTCGCCCGCCTCGGCGGCGACGAGTTTGCCATCCTGCAACTGGACGTCAGCGACCCGACCCAGTCTGCGTCCCTGGCGGCCAAGGTCCGCGATGCACTGGTGCTGCCCTACTCCCTGGCCGGCAATGACGTGCGGGTGTCGGTCAGCATCGGCATCAGCAGCTATTCGCCGCGCATCACCAGCGCCGACGGCTTGCTCAGCCAGGCTGACATGGCGCTGTATCGCTCCAAGGAAAAGGGCCGCAATCAGTATCACTTCCACTCCGAGGAGATCAATCAGGAGGTGGTCGAGCGCATGACCATCGCCAGCGAACTGCGCACGGCCATCGACCATGAAGAACTCGAACTCAGATACTGGCCGGAAGTCGACCTGAGCAGCGGCAAGATCCTCGGCATGGAAGCCCAGGTTTGCTGGAACCACCCCGAGCGAGGCCTGCTGGAAGCGTCGGCGTTCCTGCCGGCCGCGGAAAAAACCGGCGCCATCATCCCCCTCGGGCACTGGGTGCTGGATCGCGCCTGCCAGCAAATGCGTCTGTGGCGCGACGAAGGCATGGCGCCCCCGGTGATTGCCATCAAACTGTCCCTGGCCCAACTGAAAAGCGGGCCCGAGCTGATCTATGACGTACTGCGCACCACCGCGCGCTGGGAATTGTGCGCCTGGGACCTGCGCTTCGATGTCACCGAAGCCACCCTGGCCCAGACCAAATGGACCCACAACGACGTGCTGCCACGCCTGCGCGAGCTGGGGGTGAAGATCGCCATCGACGACTTCGGCACCGAATACTCCTCGTTCGACTACCTCAAGACCTACCAGGTCAATCACCTGAAACTCGCCCAGGCTTTCATCGACACCGCTGCCCGCGACCCGGCAAGTGCCAACACGTTGCGCGCAATCATCAATTTCGCTCGAGAAGTAGGGATCGGAATCATCGCCGAAGGTGTCGAAACCCAGGAACAGCGTAGTTCGCTGATGGCCACAGGCTCGCCAATGAACGCACAGGGTTACTTTTTCAGTAAAGCGGTCAGCAGCCAACAAGCCGCCCAGTTGCTCAAAGCCGGCAGCATCGTGCCCGCAAGCCACGGACCGATCCTGGACAACCCGCACGCCACGGAGGACAAGTGATGAAAACGTCGTCCGTCCGGACCAACCGGCGCATCCTGATCATCGACGACACGCCTTCGATTCATGAGGATTTTCGCAAGATCCTCGGCCCGGACTCTGAAGGTGAGCAGACCCTGGCTGGCACTGAAGAGGCGCTGTTCGGCACGCAACAGCCGGCTCGGCTGACCTTCCAGCTCGATTCCGCCTACCAGGGCCAGGAAGCCCTTGAGCTGGTCCAGCGGGCCCAGGCCGAAGGTCGCCCCTACGCCATGGCGTTCACCGACATGCGCATGCCGCCGGGTTGGGACGGGCTGGAAACCATCGAACAGCTCTGGAAGATCGACCCGCACCTGCAAATCGCGCTGTGCACCGCCTATTCGGATTACAGCTGGGAGGACATGGCTGAACGGCTGGAGTTCGGCGACCAGTTACTGGTGTTGAAAAAACCCTTCGACAGTCTGGAAATCCGCCAGATGGCCAGCGCCCTGACCTGGAAATGGCAGATGACCCAGGACGCGGAGACAAAAGTGCAAAGCCTGGAGCAAACCATCGAGGCGCGGGTCCACGAACTGCTCAAGGTGTCCCACCTGTTGCAATACGACGTACTGACCGAGCTGCCCAACAGCACGTTGCTCGGAGATCGACTGAACCAGTCCCTGGCGTTGTCGCGCCGCCATGACAAGCAGCTGGCGGTGATGTTCCTGGGTCTGGATCGCTTCAAGCGCATCAACAATGCCCTGGGCCATCCGGCCGGTGACGAGATGCTCAAACGGGTCGGGCAAAACCTGGTGTCCACGGTGCGCGAATCCGATTCGGTGTTTCGCTACGGCGCTGATGAGTTCGTGGTGATCCTCGCTGACATCCGCCATCCCCAGCAGACCAAAGGCATCGCCGAAAAACTCTTGAACGCCATTGGCACGACCCAGCACATCGCCGGCCATGACCTGAGCGTAACCGCCAGCCTGGGCATCAGCATCTACCCCGATGATGGCTTCGATGCGATCGCGCTGATCAAGAAAGCCGAAACCGCGATGCGTCACGTCAAGGAAAGCGGCCCCAACGACTTCCGTTTCTTCATTGAAGAAATGAACCAGCGCGCCCGGGACCAGCAGACCATCGAGTCGGGCATTCGCCTGGCATTGGAGCGGGACGAATTTGTCCTGCATTACCAGCCCAAGCTCGACCTGGGCACCGGTGAGGTAGTCGGCGCAGAGGCCTTGATTCGCTGGCAGAAACCGGGACATGGCTGGGTCTACCCGTCGGACTTCATTGGCGTGGCCGAAGACAGCGGCTTGATCGTACCGTTGAGCAAATGGGTGCTGGCCCAGGCCTGTCGGCAAGCCTGCGCCTGGCAGGCGGCGGGGCTGCCGAGGCTGTGCATGTCGGTGAATGTGTCGGCCATCGACTTTCGCCAACGAGGCTTTGTCGAAGGCATTGAACAGGTTCTGAAACAAACCGGTCTGGACCCGTCATTGCTGGAGCTGGAAATCACCGAAGGCGTGCTGATGCAGAACGTCGATGCCACGGTCACCGCCCTGAACCGGATCAAGGCCATGGGGGTGCGGCTGGCCATCGACGACTTCGGCACCGGTTATTCCAGCCTGAGTTACCTGCGGCGTTTTCCCATCGACGTGCTGAAAATCGATCAGTCGTTCATTCGTGGCCTGAGCCGTGACATCAACGACGCAGCGCTGGTCAGCGCCATCATCAGCCTGGGCAAGAGCCTGAAACTGACCATCATCGCCGAAGGGGTGGAAACCCTCGAACAACTGGATTTCCTCAAGGCCCATCAGTGCGAGGAAGGCCAGGGCTACTACTTCAGCAAAGCCGTGGCGCCGGATGACTTCGTGCACTACCTGACGTCGGTAAAATCCCCTCCCCCTGCCGCCACATGACCGATAAGCAGCGACACACGGGCTATCCGCCAAGGAATTACAGGATGTCGCCATTTCTCTACCGCTTGCTCTTGATGCCTCTGCTCGGAGTCTGTCTGACGGCCAGCGGCGCGCCACTGGACGAACCACTCAAACCGCTGCCGGCCGTGCCGCAGCAAAACCCTCTGCGTGTCGAACTCGGTCGCCAGTTGTTCAACGAGCCACGTTTGTCGGTCAACGGCAGCCTCTCGTGTGCCAGTTGCCATCGCCTGGAAAGCGGTGGCGCCGATAACAAGGCGTTTTCCATCGGTTTCAACGGCCAGCCAGTGGCAGTCAATACTCCGAGCGTGTTCAACGCCAGCCTGAACTTCCGGCAATTCTGGAACGGCCGCGCCGACACCCTGGAAACCCAGGTCCACGCCGTGGTGCAAAGCCCCAGTGAAATGGGCAGCAACTGGGAACACGTGGTGCAGACGCTGTCCGCCGACGCCGATTATCGAACCGCGTTCGGCAACGCCTACCCGGATGGCGTGACCATGATCAATGTGCAAAACGCCCTGGCAACCTACGAGCGCACGTTGATCAGTGCCAACTCGCGTTTCGACCAATACTTGCTGGGCGACACCGACATTCTCACCCGCGAGGAGAAGTACGGTTACCAACGCTTCAAGGCGTACGGCTGTATCGCCTGCCATCAGGGAATCAATATCGGCGGCAACATGTTCCAGAAATTCGGGGTGATGGGCGATTACTTCAAGACACGAGGCAACCCGACCGACACCGACCTGGGCCGCTACCTGCTGACCAAGGACGAAGAGGATCGCTACGTGTTCAAGGTCCCGAGCCTGAGGAACGTCGCCGTGACCGCGCCGTACTTTCACGACGGCTCGGCCAAAACCCTCGAAGACGCCGTGGAGGTGATGTTCTCATTTCAACTGGGACGCATCCCCTCTGTCGAGGACAAGGTGCTGATCATCAAATTCCTCAAGACCCTGACCGGTGAATGGGAGGGCAAACCATTATGAAAATATCCCGCCGACGCAGTGTGGCACTCCTCGGTATCATGGCCCTGATACTGGCCTCGACACTGCTGTTTCTGTACCTCAAATCCAACTCCAATAAGACGTCGACCTACACAGAATCCCGGGATCTGATTTCCCGGATGAAACAGCTGAATGCGCAGTGGGAAACGGAAATCCTCAAGGCCAGGATTGCGATCAACCACAACTACGATCCGCTGGTCACACCGCTGACCGAGATGACGCTCCTATGGGAACGGTTCGACACAATGTCGTCGAATCACAGCCGCAACACCTCGCCCGTCTGGTTGACCAGTCATGATGCGTACCTGAGCGCCTTCGAGGAAAAGATCCGGCTGGTTGAGCAGTTCAAGTCTCACAATGCTGTGTTGCGCAACTCACTGGCGTTTCTGCCGACCGCCGAAGACGACATTCAGGAACCCCTCGCCCAGTTGCAGGACGGCGACAAACTGCAACTGCAGAACATCGCCAACGACACCTATGACCTGGTACTCAGCACCATGGAGTTCGCCATGGTTACCTCTGACGACAAGGCCGCCGAAATCCTGGTGGGATTGAGCAAACTGAAAGTGAACAAACTGCGACTGCCGGAGGAGTTCCACAGTCCGCTGGATGTGCTCAGTAACCATATTGAGCTCATTCTGCGTGAGCAACCGGTGGTCAACCGCTTGCTGGAAAACATCGAGGCGATTCCCGTGGCCGAGCGGCTCGACGGCATCACCGATCTGCTGAACAACGATCAGCAGCGCACCGATGCGGTCGACCAGCGTTATCACTTTTACATGCTGGTGTTTTCGGTGCTGCTGGTGCTGTTGCTGGTGTACCTGGCGATTCACTTGATGCGCAGTTTCACCGTGATCAATCGCGTCAACAAGGCCCTGAAAACCGCCAATGATGACCTCGAAAAACGGGTCGAAGAACGTACCCGCGAACTCAAGGATACCCAGAGCGAACTGCTGGACACCGCGCGCCAGGCTGGCATGGCGGAAATCGCCACCAATGTGTTGCACAACGTCGGCAACGTGCTCAACAGCGTGAACATCTCCGCAGACCTGGTCAGCCGCAAACTGCGCAGCAGCAAGGCCCAGGGGCTGGGCAAGGCGATGCAGCTGATTAACGAGCATCAAGGCGACCTCGGGGCCTTTCTGACCCAGGACGCGAAAGGCAAATTGCTGCCCGGCTATCTGAATCAACTGGTCGACGCCATCGCGCTCGAACAACAAAGCATGACCGACGAACTCGCCCAACTGACCAAAAGCGTCGACCACATCAAGGACATCGTCGCCACCCAGCAGTCCTACGCCGGCGCCAACAACCTGATGGAACCGCTGCACATCAGTGAACTGCTGGAAGACGCCCTGCGCATGAACTCCGGTGCCCTGACCCGGCACCACGTCACCGTGGTCAAGGAGTACAACGAGGTGCCGCAGGTCATGGGCGACAAACACCGGTTGCTGCTGATCTTGATCAACCTCATCAGCAATGCCAAATACGCCATGTCCGACCTCAGCAATCGTCCGCGACAAATGACCCTGGGGGTGAAAATCGTCGAAGACTCCACCCTGCAAATCAGCGTCAAGGATGATGGCGAAGGCATCGCGCCGGAGAACATGACGCGCATCTTTGCCCACGGTTTTACCACCCGCAAGGAAGGCCACGGTTTTGGTCTGCACAGCTGCGCACTCGCGGCGATAGAAATGAACGGCCATCTCAGCGCCCACAGTGACGGGCCCGGCAAGGGCGCGCAGTTCACCTTGCAGATTCCGCTGAAAACCGTCCCGGAGGAGGCATGAGTGAGCATTCGAACCGACGCATTCTGTTGATCGACGACACACCGTCGATTCATGACGACTTTCGCAAGATCCTCACCCCGGTTCCGGTGGAGCATCTGGAACTGGACGAGATGGAAGCCACGCTGTTTGGCCGTGAAATCAAAACCACCACGGCCCTGTTCGAACTGGATTCGGCGTATGGCGGCCAGGAAGGCCTGGGCAAACTCACTCAGGCCTTGCAGGAAAGCCGGCCCTACGCCCTCGCGTTCGTCGACATGCGCATGCCTGAAGGCTGGGACGGCGCGCAAACCATCGAACATCTGTGGCAGGAAGATCCGCACCTGCAAGTGGTGGTGTGTACCGCGTATTCCGACTATTCCTGGGATGAGCTGTTGGACCGACTGCAAGCCCATGATCGGTTGCTGATCCTGAAAAAACCGTTCGACAACATCGAAGTCCAGCAGATGGCCAACACCCTGCTGACCAAATGGGAGATGACCGAACGCGCCTCCGTGCAGATGAGCCATCTGGAGCATCTGGTGGACCAGCGCACCACGCAGTTCAAACAGGCCAGCGAGGCGTTGCAGCGGGAAATCGACGAGCGCAAACAGCTTGAATCGCAACTGGTGCAATCGGAAAAACTCGCGTCCCTGGGGCAATTGGCGGCCGGGGTCGCCCATGAAATCAACAACCCCATCGGCTTCATTTCTTCCAACCTTGGCAGTCTTGATGGCTACTTCAAGCAACTGCAGGACATGCTCGATGCCTATCGCGAGGCCGAAGAGGCGATTGCTTCAAATGAGGTGATCGAGCGGCTTGGTCAGTTACGGGAACGCATCGAACTGGAATTTCTGCGCGAGGACATTCCATTGCTGATCAAGGAATCCAAGGAGGGCATCAACCGGGTGGGGCAGATCGTCAAGGACCTGAAGGACTTCTCCCGGGTGGACTCCAACCAGGAATGGCAGTGGACCAATCTGCAACAGGGCATCGAATCGACCTTGAACATCGTCGCCAATGAACTCAAGTACAAGGCCGATGTGCTGAAGGAGTATCAGCCATTGCCCGACATCGAGTGCCTGCCATCGCAAATCAACCAGGTGATCATGAACCTGATCGTCAACGCGTCCCAGGCGATGGGCCCACAGCGGGGCACCATCACCCTGCGCACCGGGTTTGAGGGTGAACGGGTGTGGATTGAGGTGGCCGACACCGGCTCCGGTATTGCGCCGGACAGCCTGCAGAAAATCTTCGATCCGTTCTTCACCACTAAACCGGTGGGCCAGGGGACAGGGCTTGGGTTGTCCTTGTCCTATGGCATCGTTAAGAAGCACCGGGGGGATATTACGGTGCGCAGTGAAGTGGGCGTGGGCAGCACGTTCCGAGTCGAACTGCCCGTGCACCAGACACACTCAGCCACCTGAACTCCGTAATAAATGCAGGAGTGAGCCTGCTCGCGATGGCGGTATGTCAGTCGCCCTTGATGTTGACTGACATGGCCCTATCGCGAGCAGGCTCACTCCTACAGGAGGGTTGCAGTGTCCGAGGTCAGGTGGCTTCCTGGAAATCCATCTCCGGTGGCTGACGGCGGAAGCCACCGGTCAGCACCGCCAGGTACACCACGCCAATCGCCAGCCAGCTCAGGCCCAGGTAGATCGCCAGGTGATCGAGGCTGACCATCAGCCACAAATCCGCCGCCAGACCAATGAACGGAAACAGCAGAAACAGCACGAACTCGCGCAGCCCTTTCTTTTCCCCTCCTATCCAGTAATGAAAGATCACCGACAAATTCACCAGACTGAACGCCAGGAACGCGCCGAAGTTGATGAACGACGTCGAAGTGGTGACGTCCAGTTTCAGCGCCAGCAACGCGACCACGGCGCACAGCAGGATGCTGTTGACCGGTGTGCCAAAGCGCTCATGCAAGCTGCCGAAAAATGATTTAGGCAGCACGCCGTCGCGGCCCATGGCGAACAACAAACGCGAACCACTGGCCTGAGCCGACAGGCCCGAGGCGAACTGACCGACGATCAGGCCGATCAGAAAAATCGTCACAAACAAGTCGCCACCGATGTTGCGGGCGATTTCATAAGCGGCCGAGTCGACGCTGTCGAACTGGAACGAGGGATGGGCGATCTGCACGAAGTACGAGACGCTGACGAAGATCAGGCCGCCGATCAGGGTAATCAACATGATCGCCCGCGGGATGGTGCGGCGTGGGTCGCGGGTTTCTTCGGTCAGGGTGCTGACCGCGTCGAACCCGAGGAACGAGTAACAGGCGATGGCCGCGCCACTCATGATCAGCGGCATCTGCATGTCGCCGTTGAAGAACGGCTTGATCGACCACAACGGCGTGCTCGCATCGCCCCCGACGTAGTGGATGCACAGCGCGACGAAGGCGATCAGCACCAGGAACTGCACCAGCATGAGCAAGGCATTGATGCCGTTGGCCAGCTTCAGGCCGACGATGTTGATCGCGCTGGTGATGCCGATGAACGCCAGCACCCAGATCCACTGCGGCACGGCCGGGAAAGCGGAATTGAGGTAGGCCGCACCGATCAGCCAGATCGCCATCGGCAGGAACAGATAGTCGAGCAGCACCGCCCAACCGGCGATGAACCCCAGCTTCGGGCTGATGGCCTTGCGTACATAACTGTAGGCGGAACCGGCGACGGGGAATGCCGAGGCCATTCGACCGTAGCTCATCGCGGTGAAAAACATCGCCACCAACGCCGCCAGATACGCGGCCGGGACCATGCCGGCGGTAGATTGAGCGAGGATGCCAAAGGTGCCGAGCACAATGATCGGCGTCATGTAGGCGATGCCGAACAGCACCACCGAACCCAATGACAGGGTGCGTTGCAAACGAGCCATGAGCGACTACTCCGAATTTATTAGATTTATGGCAGAGCCGAGTTCGGCGCTAAATTTCGGGTGTTTCGTTGTTGTTTTGGTGATCGGTCAAACAGGTGTGTTGTCTGTCAGGACCTCTTCGCGAGCAGGCTCGCTCCCACAGGGGATCTGCAGTGGACACAAACTCAATGTGGGAGCGAGCCTGCTCGCGAAAGGGCCACTCGGAGCAATGCAACATCCGGATCAGCGCGAAGGAATCAGCAACTCCCGCACACCAGAAGCCTGCTCGACAATCTCACCCGGCAACTTCAGCCGCTGGTCATCCAGATACCGGTAATCCTTGCGTGCCGCCTCCAGCCGGCTGAAATCCAGCTCAACCGCAAACTGCCCTTCATCGCGTCCGGCCTCGAACAACAAGGTGCCGAGCGGATCCACCAGCGCACTGCCACCGGCAAACACCAATCCGTCATCACTCTCTTTGACCCGATTGACCATCAGCGCAAAGGCCTGGTTTTCCTGGGCCCGGGCCATGATCGCGGTGCGATGAGTGGGGCCGTAAGGGTCCATGTTGCCGTTGGTGACGATCAGTAATTCGGCGCCCAGTTGTGCCAGGGCGCGGGCAGTTTCCGGGAATTCGATGTCGTAGCAGATCAGCAGACCGACCCGCACGCCGTTCCACTCGCAAGTGGCGTAACGGTCGCCCGCCTCGAACACGCCGCGATCCGACGCCCACAGGTGCGTCTTGCGGTATTTCAGGGCGATGCCTTCGGGGGTAATCAGCAGCGTGGTGTTGTAGAAGCGGCCGTTGTCGTTCTCGGCCATGCCGATCACCACGGCGATGTTGCGTTCGCGGGCAGCCGCCACGACGGCGCTGACCGTCGGCCCGTCCAGCGGTTCGGCGGTCTGGGCCACGGTGTCGGCAGTCGGAAAGCCCATCAGGTGGGTTTCCGGGAAGACGATCAGTTGCGTATCCGCGTGGCAGGCAGCGATGGCCGCCAAGGCGCGTTCGAGGTTGTACGCTGTGCCGTTGTCACGGCCCGCCAACTGGGCGAGTTCGACTTTCATGGGTATTCCTTGTTTTGGGCCGAGCGGCAGAAAGATTGCCCGGTCTGTGTCTGTGCGCCAGTATGCGCAGCAAGCCACCGGGCGGGGAATCACGCCGCTGGGGTAACCCGATAGGGGTAGAGGCATGACACTTTCGTTAGACGACATCGCGTGGCACCGCTCGGTCGGGCAACTGATCGACGCCCTCGACAAGCCCAACTTCTGGACGCAGCTGGTGCGCCTGCTGGATCAGTACGTGACCTTCGACAGCTGGGTGGCGCTGCTTTTCAGCGCGGACCAGCACCCGCAGGTGTTCGCCGAATGCCCGGGCGAGGACGGCAGCCCTGATCAGCTGTTTCAGGATTACCTGCGCGGGCTCTATCTGCTTGATCCGTTCTACATCGCCTGCCGCGAGCAATCGCGCACCGGCCTCTATCGCCTGTCGGAAGTGGCGCCGGAGCACTTCGAGCTGACCGAGTATTACCAACGATACTTTCGTCTGAATGTGGTGGCCGACGAAATCCAGTTCAATTGCCAACTCGAAGGGGACCGCACGCTGTGCCTGTCATTGGGCAGCAAGCAGCGTTTCAGCGGCCAGCAGATTGCCTTGCTGTCGCTGATCCAGCCTTGGGTGCTCGGCCTGTTGCGCCAGCGCCTGCCCTACGAAATCAACGAGGCCGTGGCCCTCGCGCCAGCACCGATCCAGGGCGATTGGCGCGTGCAGCTGGAAGCCTCGGTGCAACAACTCAAGGGCGCGCAACTGACCGCCCGGGAACTGGATGTCGGGCGCTTGATGCTCAGCGGTTGCTCCAGTAAAGAAATCGCCCGTAAGCTGGAAATCTCTGTTGAAACCGTGAAAGTCCACAAGAAACACATGTACAGCAAGCTGGGGATCAAATCCCAGTCCGAGCTGTTTTCGATATTTCTCCAGGCGCAAAATGCCTGATTGCAACGCGGAGTGCTTTTTACTGTGGGAGCGAGCCTGCTCGCGATTGCGGTCTTTCATTCAGCATTGATGTCGACTGAACCACCGTAATCGCGAGCAGGCTCACTCCCACAGGGATCTGTGTGTATCCATGCACCTGCTGCGTTGAAATTATTGAGTCCGAACCAAGGAACCCGTATGAGCCTGTCACTCCTGAGCCGCTACGCCTTCTTTGCTGCCTGTGTGATTTTCACCCTCGCCAGCTTGCCCTTCCTGGAACACGACTGGCTCTGGCCAATCACCGCCGTGACGGGCGTCCTGAGTCTGGTGGGCCTGTTCGATCTGCTGCAAAGCCCTCACGCGGTGCGGCGCAACTACCCGATCCTGGGCAATATTCGCTATCTGGTGGAGGGCATTCGCCCGGAGATCCGCCAGTACCTGCTCGAATCCGACAGCGACGCCCTGCCCTTCTCCCGGGCCCAGCGCTCGCTGGTCTATTCCCGGGCCAAGAATGAAAGCGCCGACAAACCCTTCGGCACGCTGATCGATGTGTACCAATCGGGTTTCGAATTCATCGGCCACTCGATGCGCCCTGCGCCGTTGAGCGACCCGAGCAATTTCCGCGTCATCGTCGGCGGCCCACAGTGCACCCAGCCGTACTCGGCCTCGGTGTTCAACATCTCGGCCATGAGCTTCGGCTCGCTCAGCGCCAACGCCATTCGCGCATTGAACCAAGGCGCCAAACTCGGCAACTTCGCCCATGACACCGGCGAAGGCAGCATCAGTGCGTATCACCGGGAAAACGGCGGCGACCTGACCTGGGAACTGGGCAGTGGCTACTTTGGTTGCCGTACCGCTGATGGGCGCTTCGATCCTGAACGCTTCGCCGCACAAGCGCAGACGCCGCAAGTGCGGATGATCGAAATCAAGATGTCGCAAGGGGCCAAACCCGGGCATGGCGGCATCCTGCCCAAGCACAAAGTCACCAAGGAAATCGCCGAAACCCGCGGCATCCTGATGGGCGAAGATTGCATCTCGCCGTCGCGGCACAGTGCGTTTTCCACGCCGATCGAACTGATGCAGTTCATCCAGCAGTTGCGTGAATTGTCCGGCGGCAAACCGGTGGGCTTCAAGTTCTGCCTCGGTCACCCGTGGGAATTCATGGGCATCGCCAAAGCCATGCTGGAAACCGGCATCCTTCCGGACTTCATCGTGGTCGACGGCAAGGAAGGCGGCACCGGCGCCGCGCCCGTAGAGTTCACCGACCACATCGGCGTGCCGATGCGCGAAGGCCTGCTGTTCGTGCACAACACGCTGGTGGGCCTGAACCTGCGGGACAAAATCAAACTCGGTGCCAGCGGCAAGATCGTCAGTGCCTTCGACATCGCCAGCGTCCTGGCCATCGGCGCCGACTGGGCCAACTCGGCGCGCGGCTTCATGTTTGCCATCGGCTGCATCCAGTCGCAAAGCTGCCACACCAACAAATGCCCGACCGGCGTCGCCACTCAAGACACCCTGCGCCAGCGTGCGCTGGTGGTCCCGGACAAGGCCCAGCGGGTCTACAACTTCCACCGCAACACACTCAAGGCCCTGGCGGAAATGCTCGCGGCGGCCGGCCTCGATCACCCATCGCAGTTGTCAGCCAAGCACTTGGTGAGACGTATGTCCGCGACCGAGATCAAGCTGTTCTCGCAGTTGCATGTGTTTTTGAAGCCGGGGGAATTGCTCACCGGTGAGGTGAATGGCGAGTTTTACTCGCGGATGTGGCAGATGGCGCGGGCGGACAGTTTTGAGCCTAATGAGGTGGTTGCTGCGTAAAGATCGCTCTGCATGCCAGCCTTACGGACAGGCTGGCATCAGCGACACGTTCACGCTTCGCGCTCGCCATACAGGACAAATCTCGAGAAGAAAAACCCGTAGATCAGACTCAACAGCGAGAACGACCCTACGGTCACCAGCCCGTGGATTTTCCAGACATCAGCGTAATGTCCGACAACGAAACTCATGCCCCCCATGAAAAACACATACAGCAGATAACGAAGTACCGACCCCCCGGCCTCAAACGTGTAGAGCGCATGCACATAGAATGAGAACGTCGCGGCCACACAAAACGCCGAAAAATTACTGACGGCCTGACTAAGCTCGGCCGCAGTGGTCAGTACATAAAATAGCTGCCAATGGATAAGCGTATTGGCCACTCCAATGACTGCGTAGGTAGAAAATTCTTTCCATAAAGCTTTCATGTCCGATCCTTGACCCATTCCCGTTTCAGGCGCCGTTCAAACCTAAAGTCGAGGACAGGTGCGCGTCTACTGTAAGAACTAACAGGTAGCGCGGCATTCCAGACCAATGGTCACGGGGTTCACCACTGGAGAGAGCGGACCCGGGCGGGTTCTTTCATGACAATAAAGCCGTAGTCCCCCAACAGATAAATCCGATAAAACAGACTGTCCACCAGCGGTGGATACCCCTGATAACCCACCAGCGTCGCGTTACGCCGTTCCTTTTCCCTGACCACATTGGTGATGCCTGTTTTCGGCAGATTTTCCGCGAGCATGTAGAAATCGATGTTTAACAAGTAATGCAAAACCGGCATCTGCTTGAACGACCCGGCGGCCCCCACCAGCCAGTGATCGGAGTACGTCACCGACATATAAATGCGCTTGGCTTCGCGCAACGCCGGGCGCGAAGCAATGTCGGCACTCAAGGCGTACAGCGCATTCGTCGCGAAGGTTTTTTGTAACGTCAGCACCCGTCCATACGCGAAGGAAAGTGAAAGCATCGCCAACAATGGGACCAGCAACAGCAGCGGCAGCTTTCCGTGCACCGACGCCAGCGCCAGATGGCTCAGGTAGAACAGCAATACGAGCACGACAGCAAAGCCCATCAAGGTGCGGGCGCCTTCATTGAAGTCGCGGAAAAACAATGAGACGCCCGGCACCAGCACCATCAGGACGGGCAAGATCAACAGGCACAGCAGGCCGATCACGGTTTTGTTCAGCCCAGTACCGGCACGCTCCAGCACGCGCTGTCCCACGCGCACGGCACCGAACAGGGCGCACAGCAACAGCGCGGCGAATACCCAGGCAAAGCCGCCATGGAACAGCAGCACGATTTTTTCCAGCACCCAGCCCGCGCTGGTTTCTATTTGCTGCAACGGCGCCGCTGCCCCGTTCAACAATGAGGTGCGCTTCTGAGTCATGAAGGAATAGGCGGTGGCGTAATAGATCAACCCTGCCAGACCCACCTGTACAACTTTGCAGCCGATCAATCGCCACCACGCAGGCCATGCCAATGGGTCGTCCGTGCGCCGCAGCAACTCCATACAACACAGACCGAGAAACACATTAAAGCTGACCTGATAAAGCCCGATGGCCAAGGCGATCAGCGCGGCCGGTATCAGCAGGTGCTGAACGCGAGAAGGGCTTTGGAAGGTAATCGCGTAGATCACCGCCACCAGGCTGAGCGCCATGCTCGGTCCGTCGTATTGGTACGACAGGTTTTGCAGGAAGAACGGGTTGTACCAAAGCGGCAGCACCACCAGGCAATGGGCGAACGTCGGTTCGGGGAAATAGTGAAACGTCAGCCGGGTCAGGGCCCAGCTCATCGCCAGCGTGGCGATCAACAGCGGCAGCGGGAAGATGTTCGGCGCGGCGCCGCTGAAGGTCAGCAGGTTGTAGAACCACTGCGCGAACAGCCGGCCGTCCTCCGCCCAGCCGGTACCCGCGGCCAGGGCGCGCCAGTTGTCATCGATGTAGGGATAATCCGCGAGGATCAGCGGCAGGATGTACACCAGCGTCGCGAAAAGAAACAACAACCAGACTTGGCGGCCGGTGAGTTCTTTGTCGAGCCATTCGCTGATCTGCATACCGGCGCCTCAAGGGAATTCCGCCTTCAATCAATAAAGCTTTGAACCTCGACGGTCGTCAGAGATCGCCGACCTGCGTGTCTTTTAGACAGGCGGTTGTCGCCTCGGCGATGCACAGAGACACTCCCTAATATCCGCACTTTGCAATTGCCGCCGAATCCCTGCACCCTGCGCGCCGCCAATGTGCAGCGCGCAACCTTTTGTGTCGCCGGCGCTCCTACTTCAACCCCCGTTCCAGAGCCCGCAGCCATGACGACTGAACGCGATCACCGGATCGACTTTTTCCGAGGCCTGGCGCTGATCTTCATTTTCTGGGATCACGTGCCCCACAACCCGCTGGGTCAAATCACTCTGCGTAACGTCGGCTTCAGCGATGCCGCCGAAGTCTTCGTGTTTCTCGCCGGTTACGCGGCGGTCCTGGCCTACGGCAAGATCCTGGCCCGCGACGGTTACCTGATTGCCTGCGTGAAAATCCTGCGCCGCGCCTGGGTGCTGTATGTGGTGCATATTTTCCTGCTGGCGATGCTGATGGGCATCGTGTTCTTCGCCAACAGCCATGTGGAGACCCGAGATCTGGTGGAGGAGATGGGCATGCACCACTTCATCAGCAATCCGCAGCAAGCCTTGATCGATGAGTTGCTGTTGCGCTTCAAACCGAACCTGATGGACCCATTGCCGCTCTACATCGTGCTACTGGCCGGTTTGCCGCTGGTGCTGCCGATATTTGTGCGCAAACCATGGGTGGTGGTGGCGATGTCGTTTGCGGTGTACCTGACGGTGCCGTTGTTCGGCTGGAATCTGGCGGCCATCAAGGACGGCGTGTGGTACTTCAACCCCGTCGCCTGGCAACTGTTGTTCGTACTCGGCGGTGCCGCTGCGATTCACACGCAGCGCCCACGCTTGCCCGACAGGCGCCCGTTGCTGCGCCAGCCATTGTTTGTGAGTGCGGCGTTATACGCAGGCGTCGCCGGTGTACTGACCGTATTGTGGCGGTGGCCGCAACTGCATGATGCGATGGTTCCGACCAGCCTGAGCAATCTGTTGTACCCGATCAGCAAGACCGACCTGTCGCCGGTGCGACTGCTGCACTTCCTGGCGCTGGCGTATGTCACGGCGAAACTGTTGCCGGACACTGGCTGGACGCAGAACTGGCTGGCCCGGCAATGCAGTCGCATGGGCCGTTATTCGCTGGAAGTGTTCTGCCTCGGGGTGTTGCTCGCGCCGCTGGCAGACATGATCAATGCCCTGACCGACGATGCGTTTGCCATGCAAATCTTCACCGCGCTGGTGGGGGCAGGATTGATGGGGTTGTTGGGGGTTTGGCTGGATTTCAACAAGCGCCTGACCGCACCGATTCAACCGGTCGCCGTCCATTAAGAAACTCCGCGCCTTTGTGGCGAGCCAGCTCGCTCGCCACCGGAGATTTCGTCAGCCAATAAAAAGGCCCCGGCCAATGGACCGGGGCTTTTGCGTTTCAGGCGTTACGACTTACGCAGCCGAACGCACCGCACCTTGCGACACATTGGTCGGTTGCAGCTTGAACACGTAGAACAACACCGTCAGCAACACCAGAAACGCCGGGCCGACGTACAGCGCCACGCGGGTTTCCGGGAAGTAAGCCATCAGGCCGACCACCAACACCAGGAACGCCAGCGCCAGGTACGAGCTGACCGGGTACAGCCACATCTTGTATTTCAGACCGGCACGTTCGCTGGCACTCAGGCCTTTGCGGAACTTGAGCTGGGCCAGCAGGATCATCACCCAGGTCCAGATCGCGCCGAAAGTGGCAATCGCCGTCACCCAGACGAAGACTTTTTCCGGGACCATGTAGTTGAGCAGCACGCCCAGCAACAGCACGAAGATCGACAACAGCAACGCGCGACGGGGCACGCCGTTGCTCGATGTGGTGGCAAAACCGGCCGGGGCCTGGCCATTCTGCGCCAGGCTGTAAAGCATGCGCCCGGTGCTGAAGATGCCACCATTGCAGGACGACAGCGCTGCGGTGATTACCACAAAGTTGATGATGCCGGCCGCGGTCTTGATCCCCAGTCGTTCGAACGTCATCACGAACGGACTGCCCTGGGTGCCGATTTCGTTCCACGGGTAGATCGACAGGATCACGAACAACGCACCGACGTAGAACAGCAGAATCCGCCAGAACACCGAGCCGATCGCGTTGGGAATGGTCTTCTGCGGGTTCTTCGCTTCACCGGCGGTCAGGCCGATCATCTCGACACCGAGGTAGGCGAACATCACCATCTGCAGCGACATCAATACGCCTTGCACGCCGTTGGGCATGAAGCCGCCGTGGGCCCAGAGATTGGAAATCCCCAGCGCCACGCCGTCATTGCCGAAACCGAACGCGATCACGCCGATACCGCCGATCACCATCGCAATGATGGTGACGATCTTGATCAGGGCGAACCAGAACTCGAATTCACCGAAGGCTTTCACCGCGATCAGGTTGATCGAACCCATGCTGATCAACGCGGCGAGTGCCCAGATCCAGCGCGGCACATCAGGGAACCAGACGCCCATGTACACCGCCACGGCGGTGATTTCCGCGACACAGGTCACCAGCCACAGGAACCAGTAATTCCAGCCTGTCAGGAAGCCCGCCAAGGGGCCGAGGTAGTCTTGAGCGTAACGGCTGAAGGAGCCGGCGACCGGGTTGTGCACGGCCATCTCACCGAGGGCGCGCATGATCACCAGAATCGCCAGACCGCCGATGATGTAGGACAACATGATGGCGGGGCCGGCCATTTCGATGGCCTTGGCCGAACCGAGGAACAGACCGACGCCGATACACGCTCCGAGCGCCATCAAGCGGATATGCCGTTCGCCGAGTTCGCGTTTAAGCGGGCCGCCCTGAGCGGTCTCGCCATGGGGCAGATGATTGCCGACTGGCATAGGGGTACAACCTCGTCTTGTTATTGGATATGACCACCGAGTAACAAAGCGCTGACCGGTAAGCCATTGCTTCTGAGAAACCGGGCCTGCTTCGTGAGCAAACCCGTCTTGCAGGACAACACCGGCAAGATCAGCGGGGCGTGCAGTATAAAAAGCTTCGTACAGGGTTTTTCACTCTATAAACCACAACATTCAGCCAGAACTCTCGGGAAAAGCCCGGTTAGCGGAGGGGCATTACCTGACTTTTGTAGGATCTTTCACCAACTGAAACGCCGCCGAGTATTGCACAGCATTGGTGCATCGTCATGCCCCTGGCCGGGCCTTATTTGCTATTCGACGTGTCTAGGAAGGGCATTTCAGGCAGGCACTAGCCTGTGGAGAGGGAGCTTGCTCCCGCTCGTCTGCGCAGCAGTCGCAAAACCTGTGATCGCGGTTCTGCTGAAAGACCGAGATGGCAAATTCGGGTCTGCTTCGCAGCCCAGCGGGAGCAAGCTCCCTCGCCACATGGAATGGGGAATATTTGAGATCTGTGCGTCCACAATTTCTTCACCATCGCCAACCACCGACTAAGCTTCAGACAAGTCAGATCAATCTGCGTGAATGGATCAGTCGACTATGGGCGCGTTATGGCAAACCGATACGAGTAAAACTGTGGTCCCGACTGAACGTGTGGATGAAGCGCCTATTCCTGAAAAACCCCCTGGCAGTCGCACAAAGCATGGCTGGGGGGCGTTTTGGTTGTTGCTGGTTATTATCCTGATTGTCCTGGGGCTTGCCGCTGCCAAGGAAATGCGTACCTCGAAGTTTCAATCCCGCGAGGTCAGCAAATTCGCCGCCTCCCTGAGTTACGAAATGAAACCCGGCCCCAGCGACGCGATTCGCTATCCAGGCGCAGGCCCTTTCGACTTGCGTCTGGGCTACAGCTCGCTGGGTGAGTTTCTGCCGCGATTGCTCAAGCGTGACTACGTCATTGCGTCGCAAACCCGCTTCTCTGAAAAGCTGATGAACTACACCGACAAGGGCTTTTTCGTGCCTTACGCGGAGAAAATACAGGCTGGACTGTCGATCACCGATTGCCGTGCGGCGCCGCTGTACCAGTACAAATACCCCCAACAACTGTATTCAAGCTTTGAGTCGATTCCGCCCGTGGTGGCCAGCAGCCTGCTGTTTATTGAAAACCGCTTTTTGCTCGATCCTCGTCAGCCCCTGGCCAACCCCGCCGTGGACTGGCCACGGTTCGGCATGGCGATCTGGTCCCAGGTTGCCAAGCTGCTGCATATACCAGGGCAGTCGGCGGGCGGCAGTACGCTGGCGACGCAACTGGAGAAATACCGGCACTCGCCCGATGGCCTGACGGTGTCAGGCGCGGAAAAGATCCGGCAGATGATTTCCGCCACCGTGCGTGCTTATCAAGCGGGGCCGGAAACCTTGCAGGTCCGGCAAAATGTGGTGCGTGATTACCTCAATAGCGTGCCGCTGTCGGCGGTACCGGGACACGGTGAAGTGCATGGCATGGCCGAAGGGTTGCGCGTCTGGTATGGCGCCGACTTCAACAAGGCCAACGAACGGCTGGCCAGCACCGACACCGACCCCAAGAGCATGGCCGAAAAAGGCCTGGCGCTGCGTGAAATGCTCTCGCTGATGATCGCCCAGCGCCGCCCTTCTTATTACCTGACCAAGGGTCATGATGAACTGGCCGACCTCACCGACAGCCACATCCGCCTGCTGGCGGCGAATGGCGTGATCGACGCACCCTTCGCCGCCGCCGCCCTGGCCAGCCAGGTGACCTATCGCGACTGGCAGACCCAGCCGACCATCCAGCCGATTGAAACCAACAAAGGCATCAGCGTGGCGCGCAGCCGTCTGGGCGGGTTGCTCAATCGTCCGCTGTACGATCTCGACCGCCTCGACCTTTCCGCCACCAGCACCCTGCAAGGTGAATTGCAAAGCCAGGCTACCGAGTATCTCAAGCGCCTGGCCGACCCGGCGTTCGCCACACAAATCGGGCTGATGGGCGAACGCTTGCTCACCCCCACCAGCACCACTCAGGTGCGCTACAGCTTCACGTTGTTTGAGCTGACACCGGACGGCGCGCGTGTGCGGGTACAGACCGACAGCACCGACCAGCCGTTCGACATCAATGAAGGCAGCAAGCTGGAACTGGGCTCTACCGCGAAAATGCGCGTGCTCACCACCTACCTGCAAATCATGGCCGAGCTGCACGATAAATATGCCGGAATGACCGTCCCGGAACTGAAGAAAGTCGACATCCCGGATCAGGATCGCCTGAGTCGCTGGGCCATCGACTACCTGATTGAGAACAAGGACCGCAACCTGCCGGCCATGCTCGGTGCCGCGCTGGATCGTAAATATTCGGCCAGCCCCGGCGAAGCGTTTTTCACCGGCGGCGGGCTGCACACCTTCGTCAACTTCCGCAAGGAAGACAACGGTCGCATTCCGACCCTGCGTGATGCGTTGCGTGAGTCGATCAACCTGCCGTTCATTCGCCTGATGCGTGACCTGGTGCGCTACACCACGTACTCCGGCCCCAACAACAGCGCCGGATTGCTCAAGGACGATCGCGACCCGCGGCGTCAGGAATACCTGGCCAGTTTCGCCGACCGCGAAGGGACTTCGTTCCTGCTCAAGTTCTGGAAGAAATACAAAAACAAGGACACCCAGGCGCGGCTCGACACCTTCCTCGACAGCATGCGTCCGACGCCGATTCGCCTGGCGGCGGTGCACCGCTATTTGCTGCCGCAGGCCAGCCAGGAAAGCTTCAATGCCTTCGTGCGGGCACACCTCAAAGGCGCCAAGCTCACCGGAAAACTCACCGACGAACGCCTGCAACGGCTCTACGAGAATTACAGCCCCGGCGCCTACGACTTGCCGGATCAGGGTTTCATCGCCAAGGTTCACCCGCTGGACCTGTGGCTCATGGGCTACCTGCTGAACAACCCGGATGCCAAGTGGAGCCAGATCGTCAAAGCCAGCCAGTTCGAGCGTCAGGAAGTCTACAGCTGGCTGTTCAAGAGTCGTCACAAGGGCGCCCGCGACAGCCGTATTCGCACCATGCTGGAAATCGAAGCGTTCCTGGACATTCATCAGCGCTGGCAGAAAGTCGGTTACCCGTTCGATCACCTGGTACCGTCGCTGGCCACCGCCATCGGCAGTTCCGGCGATCGCCCGGCCGCCTTGGGCGAGTTGATCGGCACCATCCTCAACGACGGTGTGCGCATGCCGACACTGCGCATCGACACCCTGCATTTCGCGGCGAACACTCCGTACGAAACCAAACTGATCAATGACCCGGTCGCCGGCAAACGGGTAATGCCGTCCGAAGTGGCCACGGCCATGCGCGAGGCGTTGTTGCAGGTTGTGGATGCCGGTACAGCCAAACGGGTGTCCGGCAGTTTCATCACCCCCGATGGCAAACCCCTGGCGATGGGCGGCAAGACCGGGACCGGGGATAACCGCATCGAAGCCATTGGTTCCGGCGGGCGGATCCTGAGTTCGAAGTCGATCAACCGCACCGCCACTTTCGTGTTCTATATCGGTGATAGCCACTTCGGTACGTTGACCGCCTTCGTGCCCGGGCGCACCGCCGAGGCCTTCAAGTTCACCTCGGCGCTGCCCGTGCAAGTGCTCAAAGGCATGGCACCGATTCTCACGCCCTATCTGCAACCGGGTGCGCATACACAATGCCTGCCGGTGGAGGTCGCACGGCGCTGAAAAAAAGGTGGTAATTACCTATTTTCGGCATTGGTAATTCCAATGTTTATGGGCGGCTGGCACTGATTAAGCAGCGGTAATTCAGGCTTTTACTTTGAGCCTCGGGCGTTAGGCTGGTCATTCCACTTAACGCTCAAGGTTTATTAAAAGCATGACTGACTTACACGGACGTATATCAGCGCGACCGACACGGGGGGCGGATGACAATAAAGGTCGCCACTACGATTTCATCAAAAGCCGTATCCACCCCACGTTCAAGGACGCGTCACTGCGACGGATCCGGGAACTGAGCCTCACGCAAACGGCTTCAGGGTATTGGGTACAGAACACCAAGGGTTTCAATCACTCCCCGCTACAACACGCCAACCTCGAACTCTGGTCCGCTCAAAACACTGTCGACCGGGTCATGGACAAGGTCCAAGGTATTTACGAATTCGCCGAGCCGTTGCTGACCAGGGCGTTGCTGGAACAGTTCGGCGTCGACGTCGATGTAAAGACCACTTACCTGCACCTTTATCTACCCAAACAGCTTCCCTGGTATGCCAGCAACCTCAACGGCGTGGTGACCCGCACCGTTTCACTGCTGGACGCGGCCCTGCATAACTTCGCGAGCCACGAAACCTGCGAGGCGGACTCGAACTTCATCAGCCAGCCCGATGCCCGCGGGCATTTCGACACCCTGGCGATCAAACGCAAAATGTCCATCGCCCAGTTCCAGACCCTGTGTCGCACGCTGGACATTGGCGCGCGCTACACGAAATACCTCGAAGAACAATTGCGGCCCAGGGATGGCCTCGCCCAAGTGGTTTTGAAACACAAGATCATCGAGAACGAGAAAGCCGCGTTTAAAGCCGCCGCCAGGCTGGCCGTCCTGAAGGGCGACATCGACGCCGATGCCGGTGACCTGATCCTGATGATGCTCGATGGCCAGCGCAACCTCACCCGCAAAGGCCGAATCATGCAGTTCGCCAAACTGTCCATGCTCGACAGCCTGCTGACCGGCATCGTCTTGATTACGCCGGATCTGAACCGGGTCCATAAGGTAGTGCCGATCTTCGCGTATGTCCCACAAGACCCCGAGCACCCGCTGAAAGAGTACCCCTCGACCCTCGCGCTGATGAAAGAGCTGACGCGTCAGCTGCGCGACAACGCTGTCATCTCCTCCACCGGCATGACCTACCAGCAATTCTTCAGCCGGTTCGTCGATCAATCCGATCGGGGGCATTTTTTCGGCGGGCTGCAACAACGCCTGTTCCAAGTGAAATGGCATCGCAAGGAGCCGCTGGACCAGAGGCCGAGCTGGCGCGAAGAGGCTATCACTGCCCCTCGTCTGCAGTTCAACACCGCACCGATCAGCGGCGAACTCTGGCAGTACCTGTTCGAGCAAAAGCTCAACAAGGTCCTCAATGACGCCCGTCACATCGCCGTGTCCACCGCCGATGCCGATACCCATGCACGATGGGCCTGGTGGGAGAACTTCAAGAAAATCGTCTCGGACATCTTCAACATCGCCCTGATGGTCGTCACGCCGTTCGTGCCCGGACTGGGTCAGCTGATGATGGGCTACATGGCTTATCAGATGGCCAGCGACGCCATCGAAGGCCTCGTCGACATGACCCTGGGACTGTGGACTGAAGCCACCGAACACATTGTCGGCCTGGTCACCGATGTTCTTCAGCTGGAAGCGTTCGCCGCCGGTGCGCAGATCGGTGCGCTGGCACGCCTGAAACTGTCGCCGCTGATCGAAGGCATGAAACCGGTCACCCTGCCCAATGGCGAATCCCGGCTGTGGCACCCCGACCTCAAACCTTATGAATGGCCGGATGTGCAGTTATCGCCGGACTCCAGACCTGACGCGCTGGGGCTGCACGCTCACGAGGGCGAGGCTGTTCTGCCGCTGGATGACAAGCACTACGCCGTGCAAAAGGATCCGCAAACCGGCAACTACCGGGTCAAACACCCGCATCGCGACAATGCTTACCTGCCTGAGTTGAAACACAACGGCCTCGGCGCCTGGACCCATGAAGCCGAGAACCCGCGAGCCTGGGATCGTCCGACGTTGATGCGCCGTCTCGGCCACACCGTGGAGGGCTTCAGCGACGCGGAACTCGAAGCCGTTCGCATCGCCAGCGGTACCGACGACGGTGCGCTGCGCCGGATGTACGTCGACAACACGGCCCCGCCACCGTTACTCGACGACAGCCTCACCCGCTTGAACATCCAGCGCCAGACCCGCCAGGCCATCGAGCGGATTCGTTCAGGCCAGCCTCTGGATCCCTCCTCCTACTGGTTTGAACCGCTGGCGACTTACCTGGACGGCTGGCCCGCGGACAAAGCCCTGAAGGTCTACGAAAACGCCGACATGAGCGGCCGGTTCCGCCAGTACGGCAATGCCGATGCGACGGCCGAACAGACCCTCTCCACCAGTTTGTCCAACCTCATGAGCGAGCAATTTGCGCCAGACCTTGTCGAGTTTCTCAACGAAGAAGAACTGCACGCCGTGCTCGGTCGGTCCACCGCCCAACGTGAACGGGTGCAAGCCTTGCGCGATCGACTGGCGGACGAAGCCGATCGGCTGACCCCAGATATCATCAATCAGCTTTACCAAGGGGCCCAGGCGTTCGACGATCCGCCGCTGCGACTCATGCGCCACACCTTTCCCGAGTTACCGTCCCGTGCCGCCGCGACGCTGCTGAACACCACCGACGCTGCCGACCTCAAGCGCATGACCCAAACGCAACGACTGCCCTTGAGCCTCAAGAGCCGCGCCCGTGAGGCGGCCTTCGAAGCCCGGACCAACCACGCCTATGAAGGCTTCCAGGACGGCGCGCAGTGGGTGGCGCAAACCGAAAGCCTGGTGCTGAACGCCTTGAGGATTCATACCGACACGTTCGCGCAATTGCGCGTCGAGGTTCGTGAAGGCAACGATGCCGGACCCTTGCGCAGCCGTGTAGGGGCCGAGGACGCGTCGATGGTCCGGGTGCTGGTCAAGGACGATGGCAACCGGTTCGAAGTCTGGGACGGTGACAACCGAAAACTGCACGACGCCACTGACTTTTACGAAGCCGTTCTCAACGCCCTGCCGAAAAACAAACTGGCGCAGTTGGGTTATCGGCCAGGCCAGGGGGGGGTCTTCAAGCAATGGGTGATGGCCAAGACCGAGACACCGGCGCAGCGCCGCACGGCGCTCGCCGCCCCGCCGATCCGTCCGCTGGCTGACCATGAAGACATGATCCTGTTGCGCGGTCCCGGCTTCTCCACAGTCGCCCCCACGCTCACCCAACGGGTGCAGGACATTTACCCTCACTTCAACGACCGCGAGGTCAATACCTTCGTTCGATCCCTCGGTTCGCAGGAGCAAGGGCACCAGACACTGACCCGACTGGACCGCGAACTGGACGACCTGCGAGTGCTGTTGAATCGCTGGCGCTACCAGCAGCCGGATAGCTGGGGTCCGGATCAGCGCGGGTTCGTCAACAGTGGCGGGTTGCACATTGCCGAACGCTTTATCGACTGTTTCAAACGCAAGCCTACGGTTTTTGGTGAACGCAGCATCACGGCCGACGGCGGGTATGCGCTGGACCTGTCCACAGAGTTCCAGGTGCTCGACCTCGAACGCTGGTGGAAGGAACTGCCGGATATCAAACACTACCTCGATCAGATCAGCACCTTGAATCTGGACCGCACGACCTTTTCCGAAACCACCTCCGGCCTCTTGGGCGCCTTCCCTCATCTGCGACAACTGAGCGCCCGTAGCTGCGGCCTGACGCGACTTCCCGACACCATCGGCAAGATGCACCACCTGCGCACGTTGCGACTGATGAACAACGACATCACGTTGACCCCCTCCGCTGTCGAGCAACTGCGAAATCTGACCCGCCTGGAAACCCTCAGGCTCGATGACAACGCGAAGCTGGGCCTGCTCCCGGACGTCGGACGCATGCCCAGGCTGAGAATCCTGAGCTTGAGCAACACGGGCGCCACCACCTGGCCCGACGGCCTGTTCGGGCCCTCCAACAAACGTCGACCGCGCGGCTTCTTTCTGGATATGCAGGAGAACCCGATCAGGGTCATTCCGAAAGTCGTGCCCGGCTCGGAAGATGCCTTCCTCCTGGCCCGGACCCGCTTGTACGAAGAGCAGCTCTCGGACGCCAACCTGATCACCTTCAAGGCGTATCGACGGTCAGTCGGCCTCGCGCCCGAGCAGGTCTACATCGATGCGGCGCATAACGCGATAGAACTGTGGCCGATGCAAGACGATTCGGTCTGGTGGAGTGCCGAGGTCTCAGGGTTGGGGACCTTCCGCGAGGAAGCCTGGCACGAATTGATGACCGAGCCCGGCGCCAAGGATTTCTTTGCATTGATCCAGAAGCAGACCCGCTCGGCCGATTACAAGGCCGGTGGTGAATTGCGCCAACAACTCAGCAGCCGGGTATGGCGCATGATTGAAGCCATCGACCTGGACACCGAGCTGCGCAAGGATCTGTTCGAAATGGCCAGGGCGCCTACCACCTGTGCCGATGCCGGGGCCCAGGTGTTCAACCACATGGGTATCAAGGTACTCGCCTCCGAAGCCTATGCCTTGTCGACGTCCAACGCCGTGCTTGAAAACAAACTGGTGAACCTGGCCAGAGGTGCCGCTCGCCTCGCGCGCGTGGATGACATTGCCCGTGCCGATTTCGGCAGCCGCCCGGGCAATCCGGATGAGGTCGAGGTGTACCTTGCCTACGAAACCGGCCTGGCTCAACGCCTCGGTTTACCGTGGCAATCGGAGACGATGCTGTTTCGCACCATCGCCGGTGTGAACGCCAAAACCCTCGACACCGCCTTCGAGACGGTGATGTCGATGGAGGCCGGCGATGGGTTGGTCAACGACATGATCGAACAGCCGTTCTGGCAGAAATACCTGCAGGACACTTATCCGAACGAGTTCCGGCGCAATACCCGGTTTTACGAAACCAAGAGCGACTTGCTCGATGAGTTACGCGAAGTCCAACACACCTGGGCCAGTTCCAAGGGCCAGCAAATTGCACAACGACGCGCCCTCAAACAGCGTCTGCAAGACCTCGCCCGGCGCCTGAATATTGATGACAGTGTGGTGTTGACGGACCAGGACATGACCGATGAGGTCTACGGCCAATTGCTGCACGACATGGGTTACGAAGAAAAAGAGCTGAGCAGAAAACTCACCCGCGCAGCGCTGCAAAAAGACGCACAGCCGTAATCGGCAACCCCTGATGCATCGGGTGATGTATCAGGGGTCACGCTTAACCCACTTCCGAATCCCAAACCACCGTGACAGTGCCCGAGTACGTTCTGGCGACACCGGGTTTGATCATTTCCTCGACCTCATCCTGCGCAATCTCGAAGTGCAACGTGCCCGGTTTGCGATCGACATAAAAGCGCGGCTGGAACAGCTCGGTACCACTGCCGTCGCGCCGTAACAGCCGACGGCTGACCGGTTGATCGGTGGCATCCACCAAGCCATTGGGCAGGGTCACGCTGACGTCGAGCGGCACGACATGGCCTGAAGCCGGGTCGCGCACCGAGCAGCGGTTGCCATCGGTGCTGTACTGGCAGTCCAGGCTCATCTTGAAGCGACTCGATGAAGACACATTGAACGTCTGATCACGAAACAGCCGTGTGGGCTTGCGCCCTTGGGTCAGCCAGGCTTGCCAGCCGCCCTGCGGAACCAGTTCAACGCGATTGCCACCGGGTGGAATCTCGACCTTGAGGGTGTGCCGAACATCCAGAGAGAAGTTGAGGGTCAGTTGGTTGTCACTGGGGATCATGACATCGCCCATGTCGAAGTCCTGACGCGGACCGACGGTGTACGGCATGGTGCCGGTGTATTTGCCCGTCTTCATGGTCAGGGGGTTAGGCGTGCGCAGCTCATAAGCGAACACGAAGTACAGGTAGCGAAAGGAAAGTGGAATATCGAACTTCGCCGTCTTGCTGCACACGCCCACTCCTCTGGCGACTCGCCAGAAACTGTTGTAGCCCGAGGGCCCTGCCGAGTGCCAACCCACACTTGAACAGGGTATAGGCGCATAGGCCCAACCGCCACCTACCCACAAGTCATCCCACCAACCTCCACCGGTCAGTTCAGTGACAGGGCGGGGAATTGCGGCTTCGTGCCCGATCCCGCCGATACGAATGGAAAGCACCTCGGTATCACCCGACTCGTGGGTGACCACCACCTCTCTCCAGTCCGAGGGAACGCGGGCCATTCCGCCTTGCCGCGGGTCCGCATGGTTGGCCAGGATTGGCGCATTCGCCGTGAAGGAAATAGGCGCAATAAGGCTGAACAGCTTATAGGGCGCACAGGCCTGTGGAATCTGCCGGCAAAAACCTTCGGACGGGGTCATGTTGACGAACACGTTATTATTCGGATTCGAGGAATCCGGCTCGAATACCGCTTCGATGTCCATCACAGCGGCCTGTATGGGCAGGGCAAACACCGCACACAGCAGGCTGGCCGATGCAGCACCCTTCAACGTCCGGGCTGATCGCTTATTCAATAAATTCATCATTTGGGCAACACCGCGTTGAAGACCATGTTGACGCTTCCAAAATAGTTGCCGGGTTTGTAAACCCCATCGGCGGGTGGCACAGGCAGCACTTCCAGTAAAACCCGCTTGCCCTGCGCGGCGTCGACCAGCGAAACCACCTCGCGGCTTTCCCCCTCGCTCAACAACTTTTCGTTGAACAGCACGCGCAACCCGATGTCATGGGCCTGCGTCCCGTTAGACAAGTAAGGCCGGCCCTCAAGGCGGGCTTCGATGGAGCCGGCTTCGCTCTTCACATCGAAATACTTGCGCAAGCCGCCCAGGGTCGAGGTCGTCAGATTCCATGGCAATGACTGTTCGCGGTGAATCCAGCCGGGGTCTGCGGGAATGACGTAGAACGCCTGGCTCGGGATCGTCACGAATACTTCAAAGTGCTGCACTTCGCGGGCCGCGAACGCACCATGGCAGGCCATCGCCAACATCATCAGGACCGTCAGTTGTCTGAACATAGTCATCAGCCCTTCACATCGAGTTTCTTGCGGCTCTCGCCTTCAACCAGCGTGAAGCGGTACTCGCGGCCAGCCTGTTTCTCGAACTCGAAATGGCGACCGGCCAGAACATGATGTTTGGTGGTCGGCTGGCAGTCCTGGTCGTTCTTGACCGAGCAATCCTTGAACTCATCGATCACCACCACGGTGTTGCCGGTATTGCGAATCCGGTACCTGGCCGCCTCGTTTTCGATCACGCTGGCGTAACGCGGGTCCTTGGGGCGAACGAAAAACACCGCGCCATACCCGGCCAGCACCGTGACCCCGGCGGACAGGGCTTTCCTGTACTGCTCACGCTCCTCGCCGGAGACGGCGAATTCGTCTTCCTTCTCGGGCACCACCGGTATGAAACGCACACGGAAATAGCGCTCTTTTTCGCGCTCGCCCATGTACAGCAACCGCGTGCCCTGCATGCCACTGGCGGGCACGATCAGTCGCGCCGGGCTGGCCATCAAGCCATCCCGGGAATTGCCCTCGGCATTGGATTTGAGCGGCACCTCCCGCGACTTGCCATCGGCGTCGTAGAGGATTTCAAGGATGTTGACCTTGACGAAAGCGGTGCTGTCGCCGCCGTTATAGACGCGTTTCAAAAAGGTACTTTTGTCGCCGTCCAGGTAGTCGTAGACCGTGCCGATATTGATGTTCGGCCCGGCGTGTGCCGTCTGGGTGAACAAACAAAAACCAATCAGTGCCAACCGACGTTTCATCGTCATTTACCTCATAAAAAAATGCGGGGTGCCGGGCATCAGCCTGCCGTCGGCGTCTCAAGCGTCAGGTCCGCCAGCGTGTCCGGCGTGCAACGCAAATCACCAATCATCAGCACGTTGTTTTCCGTGTGGCCACGGCTCGGGTCGAGGCGGAACTGGCACAGCAACTGGTTGCCGTGGCGCACTTCCAGGGTCGGTGAACCGGCGTTCATTTCCATGGAGAAGAAGCCGTCCACCTCACTGACCCCGCGACTGGCGTGGTTGATGATGTGATGGCCCTTGAGCGGGTTGCCCTGGGGGTCGATCAGGCGACCGAGGACAGTGAGGGTTCGCATCACGCGAATCTGGCGATAATCCACGCCGCCCTTGTTCAGGTGATAACTGGAACGGGCCGGCTGGATGGTCGCGGCAGGCACGTGATTGCCTTCGAAATCGAAACTGACGGAGCTGCTTTTGTAAGCCGTGATCGGCACAAAATTGCGTCCGGGCTTGAGGACTGCGCTGCCACCGCTCAGATCGTCGGCGCGTAAAGTGATGTCGTCGATGTCCGACTCGACATCGATGATCATGCCCGCGCCATTGCGGTGGTATTGGCTGGTCACGATCATCTTTTGCCCGCCGACCGCCACGGTGCTGTCGAGGTTGAGGCCGCCGGTGAGGTCGTTGTTGTAGGACGAGCGCTGGATAAATCCGTCGCCGTTGACCCGGTCCGATTGCATCGTCGCCAGCGCATTCAAACCGAGGCCATAGGTGTCGGTGATGGCCGTGGCGGAAACGCTTTGCAGCAGGTGGTGCTGCAAGTCTTTGCGGTAAGTGATCGAGGCATTGTTATCACGCCCGCCATCGCGATCGGTGCGGGTGCCGATGCTGCCGGAGAGCTGCTCTCCCGGGCCACCCAGCGCCACGCTCACGCTCAGGTCAAGGCCGCGATTTCGATCATTGCCCGAACTGAAGCTGCCCGGCCTGTCGAACAGCGACAGGCGCCAATTGGCGTCGCTGCCGAACAGTTGCGTGCGTTGAGTCCAGCCCAGATCCACGCCGACCCCTTCGGTGTTGCCTTCGCTGTGGGACACCCGGGCATTGACCGAACTTTTGCTGGTGAGCCGATGATTGAGTGACAAGGACGAGTTGCTGGTCTGGCCGATAAATACATTGCGCTGCCGCACGCGCGTGCCGTCGGGCAAGGTGTCGTAGAGCCGGGTGGTGTCGAGCCAGCTGCGGTTATGGCTGGCGACGAGGCTGCCGCTGCCGTAGGAATAAAGCCCCTGCACGTCGAAACCGGTACCGTAGTCCTGAGTCTTGTAGACGTTGGCGAAGACGCTGGCGTTGTTGACGATGGCCCAATCGACCGACGTGCCGTATTGCAGGGTGTCTTTCACTTGCCGACCCGACAGGCCGAGAATCACCCGCGGGTGCAGCAGGAAGTTGAAGGCGGCGCCAGCGGTCATGTCGCCATCGGCCTGCTCATCCCAGTTGCTGAGCATTTTCGATTCACGCCCGGCAAACAGGTTGTAGCGCCAGCGCTCGTCATGATTGCGCCAGTTGTTGGGTTTGTAGACCAGCTCCTGCGTGCTGGAGGTGATCTGGCCGTCTTCGATCAGCCGCACTTCCACTTCATAGATGCCGCCGGGCAATGGCCGCGTATCGAGGGTCTGCAAACCAGCCGGTATCGCCTGAGTATTGATCAGCAAACCGTCGCGATAGATTTCCACCGAGCCCTGGCGATTGGCCGTGACGTAGATCGGGTAGACCGCCGGTTTCGGGTTATTGATGGCCAGGCTGTCGGAGCTGCCGTACATGACGCCGAGCGCGGTGTCAGGGCTGGCGCCGAAGGAGCGCGGCTGGCGCGTCAGGCCTTCCGAGGTGGGCGTGAACAAGCCCAGGCGCAGGAAGTTGCCTTCCAGTTCGCGCTGGGTAAAGAGCTCATGCACGGCGTGATAGAGCTGATTGTCCACACCGCCCAGGCGGGACAACTGCATGTTCACCGCCTGGGTCCAGTTGCCCAGGCTGCTGCTCGCTTCCAGACCGTATCGACCACCGAGGTCCTGGTTCTGGCCGCCATTGAGGTTCAGCTGGTTGCGCACGATCAACCCGGTGCTGCCGTCTTCGGGCTGGTTGTAATAGCGCTGCACCTGATCATCGTGCTCGGCGTTTTCCGTGAGGATCGACACCAGCGAGTTTTCCAGGCTGTAGTGCACGGCCAGCAGTTGTTCGGGGCAATTGGCCTGGCAGGCGCCCAGCACCACGCCATGTTTGAGGTAGTTGGCCCAGATGTCGCGCTCGCTGACGTTGATCGTGCTATCGCTGACATCGGTGAATTCAACGAGGGTGATGCGATCGTCGCGGGTCAGCACAACCATCGCCTCACCGAGAAACTGCTGATCAAGTTCCACGCGCACCGCCAGCGGCACATCAAAGAAGTGCTCTTCGAACTCGCTCGGTAATCCCTTGGCTTGCGCAAGCAGACTTCGGGGTGTGTGGCCGTTGTCCGCTGGCGCAGCCAGGGCAGTCGCACAAAAACATAGGGCAAGCGCCGTCGCGATGGGAGTCATCGGGAACATGAACGAAATACTCTGAAGATAAATTCGTTGAAACCCGATCGACAGGCACAACCTCCCTGGCGATCGGTGAACGTTGCCAAGTAAGACAGAACTTACTTACAGCACGCGTTTGCTTCAGATGCGCGGAATGGCATCAAAGATGACGACCGGGTTGGCGGTGTAGATCCCCACCTGACTGTTGCCCGGCTTCTCTGCGGTAATCACCAGGTCGGCGCGCATGCCGCCGTTGGACTCGGTGTCGCCGACCACTTCCTGAGAATCAGCGGTCAACTCCGTGCCATTGAAGGTATAGGTCAGAGGAATGTTCAAGGCTGGATTACCGTTGAACAGCGGAGTAGGACCGCCCACGACATAAGCGCCGACAGAGCCGTTGGTGTGTTGAATATCATAGGTGCCACGGACTTCCGTCAGGGTGCCGGAGCCGACGACATACTGCATTTTCTCGTCTTTACCGAAGTCTTTGTCTACAGGCTGAGCGTGGAAGACCTTGCTCGGAATATCAGCGGTAATGTTGATGGAGGTGCGCGATTCTTCCGCCGCGAACGCCATCGAAGTGCTCAGGGCCAGGAGGGTCATGGGAACGGCGATTGCAAACGTCTTGAACATTATTGAGTACCTGTATTTTTTCAAAGGATTGGGCCGAGGAAAGTCTGGAAAGCCGACATCTCTCCATACGGTGATGGCGATTTCACTTAACTTTCGACGCCGAAGAATGATCGTTCAATCCCTTAAAAAAGTAAGTACGCAACTTCCCAAGAACATGTAGTAACAATGGCGTTCGAACAATAGGAAAAACATTGAAAAAACGCCAACTCGATTGTTTTACCCTCAGAGAAAGACTACACACAGTTCTAACTGGAAAAGCACACAGATACGAACTAGTTGAATTCCGTCAGAAGAAGACTACTTATCTTGCGACAGTGGAATAATTATCAATCGATGAACTTTCATGATTAGTTCAATTGCTCTAAAAGAGCAACCGATACCGCATTCCTCATCGCTGATCGCTTCTGGACCTCCAGCGGTGGCCGAGAACGACCGTTGGTCCAGAACGCTTGCGTCTGTCTAAAGATATATCTTAAGTTGTATCTAAACACGACGAGAGAAGACGCAGAAATGAGAGACCATCATTCCCATCGCGACCATAGCGACAGCCGAGACGGCTTCGAGAAACGCCCAGGCCCCGGCCGTGAACGCGGCGGCCGCGGCCCCCGGGTGTTCGCCCCCGGCGACCTGAAACTGCTGCTGTTGGCGTTGATCGCGGAGCAGCCCTGCCACGGCTATGACCTGATCCGCCAGATCGAAAGCATGTTCGACGGCGCCTACTGCCCCAGCCCCGGTGTGATCTACCCGACCCTGACCTTTCTCGAAGAAAGCGAAATGATCCTGGGCGATGCCGAGGGCGGCAAAAAACGCTACACCATCACCGACGCCGGACGTCTGTCATTGACCGAACAGGCTATTGCGCTGGACGGCGTGCGAATGCGCATCGAGGTCAGCAAGCGCTCATTGCGCGGCCATGATCGTCCGGCCGAGATCCACGAGGCGGTGCACAACTTGCGTCACGCCCTGCAAATGCATCACGGCCGCTGGAGCCCGGAAGAAATCCTGCGGGTTCGCGACCTGCTCAACAACACCGCCAAAGCCATCGTCGATGGCCCTGCCGTTCAACCCGTCCAGGAGAAAGCCGAATGACTGAAGTTGTGCACACCATTCACCGTGTCATGCACGAGATCAAACGCCGTCGTCTGCAAGTGCTGCGGGTGGTTGACCTGACCCCGCGGATGCGTCGGATCACCCTGGGCGGCCCGGAGCTGGCCGGCTTCGTCAGCCTGGGCACGGACGACCACGTCAAACTGCTGTTCCCGCAAAACGCAGCCGAACACGCCGCGCTGGAAACCCTGGTGCTCGGTGCCGGCAAAGACAACGGGGCGATGCCGGCGATGCGCGACTACACGCCGCGTCGCTACGACCTCGACACCCTGGAACTGGACATCGATTTTGTCCTGCATGGCGACGGCCCCGCCTCGACCTGGGCCGAGCAGGCCACGCCCGGCCAGTTCCTGCACATCGGCGGGCCGCGTGGCTCGATGATCGTGCCGGACATGTTCGATAGCTATTTGCTGATCGGCGACGAAACCGCCCTGCCCGCCATCGCCCGCCGGCTGGAAGGTCTGGCGGCCAATCGTCGTGCGCTGGTAATTGTGGAAGTGGAGAACGGCGCCGAGCAGCAACGCCTGGAAAGCGCCGCGCAGGTCAGTGTGATCTGGGTCTTGCGCGAGGGTGGCAAAGACAACTTGCTGACCACCGTGAAGCAGCTGCAAGTGCCGAGCGGCAACCTGTATGCGTGGGTGGCGACCGAGACCAAGGTGTCACGGCAGATTCGTCGTGTGCTGCTTGATGAGCACGGTTTGAATGAACAATTCGTCAAGGCCGTGGGGTACTGGCGGGCGGAGGGCAGCGACGAGGAATAACTGCAACTCGATAGTGTGGCGAGGGAGCTTGCTCCCGTTCGGCTGCGAAGCAGTCGTAAAATCAGCCTGCGTGGTGACTCAGTTAAAACCCGGTTGCAGGTTTAAGCACTGCTGCGCAGCGCAGCGGGAGCAAGCTCCCTCGCCACAAAAGCCCTTCACATCACCCTCAGTATTCACCGACCGCGCCACCGGTCCAATGCGATCATTATCAGAGCAATCACCACAAACCCCGCCAACAATCCACCCGCATTCAAAAACACCTGTGGATAACCCAAGGTGCCGACGTCAATGAACGGATAGGGATAAACCGCCAACTCATGCCCCCTCAGCAATGAATAGGCGAAATACACCAGCGGATAGATCACCCACAACCCGAGATGCCGCAGGCGCAACGTGCCCTTGGGCACGCACCACCACCAATATGCCAGGAACAGCAGCGGCATGACGTCGTGCATCAACTCATCGGCCAGAAACTGCCAGCCTTCGGGATGCCACAAATGGCGCAACAACAGGCTGTACGCCAGACCGACGACCACGATGCTCACGGCAATGGCGCTACTGACCCACGGCTGCAAAAACCAGCGTCGCGCCGCCGACTCGCGAGAGGTCCACTCACACGTCAGCACCACCGCCACCAACGTATTGGTCAACACCGTGAAATAGCTGAAAAAGCTCAGCAGCCCACCGATCAAGCTCGCTTCCAGTGTCCAGCGCGAGTACAGAATCAGGTACAGCTGAATGGCCAGTCCGGCCCAGCCCAGCACAGCGGCCACCGCCACAAAACGACGCCTCGCGGCAGAACCTGGCGTCGACAGAAAGCCCATGTTCAGAGCGGGCGCTTGGTGCGCATCAGCTTCACGTACAAGCGCTCGACCTTCTCCCGCGCCCATGGGGTTTTACGCAGGAAGGTCAGGCTCGACTTGATGCTCGGGTCACTCTTGAAACAGCGGATATCAATGCGCTCGGCCAGCCCCGACCATTCGTAATGCTCCACCAGGGCGTTGAGGATTTGCTCCAGCGTCACGCCGTGCAGCGGGTTGTTGTTCTGTTCGGTCATGCCGGGCCTTTGAGCGATGAAGGGGATTGGAAGCCGCGCACCTTAGCCGAGGGTGTCGCCGGGTGGAAGCGCTCTGTGCGCTCTCTGGTAAATGTAGGTGAACTTGAACCGATCGCTGTCCGGCACTGTTACCGAATACGAAATAATTCATGTCACGAAAAGCGCTTTCTCTATTTGTAACAGAACATTATCCTTGCGCCCGTCAAGCTGAAACGCTTCATCCAGGCGCGACATAGTGCCGCTTTCAGTTCACCCCCCAGAAAAGATCAAGAATTCCTTCTCTATGCCTGATTTCCCAACTCCGCGAGACAGCGCTGTCTGCATCGCTATTGTCAGTCGAAAAGCCCTGAACCTGATCGGTGGTTTCACTGCTTTTGGCCTGGCTACCTGCACCCAGGCCGCGCCCGCCTTCGATAGCGAATCGCCCTGGATGTTCGGCGACTGGAATGGCACGCGCACCGAACTTTCGGAAAAAGGCTACGACTTCAAAGTCGATTACACCGGCGAAATGGGCAGCAATCTGCACGGCGGCTACGACCACGATCGCACCGCACGCTACAGCGACCAGTTCGGTTTCGGCACGCACCTGGACTTGCAGAAAATCCTCGGCTGGGACGACGCTGAATTTCAGCTGACCGTCACCGAGCGCAATGGCAACAACATCAGCAACGACCGGATCAACGATCCGCGTGTCGGCGGTTTCACTTCGGCGCAGGAAGTCTGGGGCCGTGGGCAAACCTGGCGCCTGACGCAGATGTGGTACCAGCAGAAATTTTTCGACCAGAAACTCGACATCAAAGTCGGCCGTTTCGGCGAAGGCGAAGACTTCAACAGCTTCCCATGCGACTTCCAGAACCTGGCGTTTTGTGGCTCGCAGGTCGGTAACTGGGTCGGCGGCATCTGGTACAACTGGCCCGTCAGCCAGTGGGCAATGCGGGTGAAATATCACCTGACGCCGGAGCTCTACGCGCAAATCGGTGCGTATGAGCAAAACCCGTCGAACCTTGATCGCGGCAACGGCTTCAAGCTCAGCGGCAGCGGCACCCAGGGCGCGATTCTGCCGGTCGAACTGGTGTGGTCACCGATACTCAACGGCCTGCCGGGCGAATACCGCGCCGGTTATTACTACAGCAACGCCAAAGCCACGGATGCCTACAAGGACAGCAATGGTCAGCCGGCAGCCCTGAGCGGCGAGGCTTACCGCAGCGCATCGAGCAAGCACGGCGTGTGGCTGGGTGTGCAGCAGCAGATCACCAGCCGAGCCAGCGACAATTCGCGCGGCCTGAGCGTGTTCGCCAACGGCACGATGCACGACAAGAAGACCAACGCCATCGACAACTATGTCCAGGCCGGCGTCGTCTACAAAGGCCTGTTCGATGCGCGCGCCAAGGACGACATCGGCTTTGCCCTCGCCCGGGTTCACGTCAACCCGGCCTATCGCAAGAACGCCGAAGCGACCAACCAGGCCCGCGTCGTCTATGACTACGACGATCCCTCGTTCCTTCCGCCCCAGGACACCGAATACAGCGCCGAACTCTATTACGGCGTGCACGTCACGAACTGGCTGACCGTGCGCCCCAACCTGCAATACATCCGCCACCCCGGTGGCGTGGACAAGGTCGATGACGCGCTGATCGGCGGGATAAAAATCACCTCGTCCTTTTAAGACACACACAAAACCTGTGGGAGCGAGCCTGCTCGCGAAGGGCCGTCAGCCTGAACATCAATGCCGACTGTCCCATCGCTTTCGCGAGCAGGCTTGCTCCTACAGGGAACGCACCAACCGAACCTTTTTTTTTCTGAACCATGCCCGCACAGGATCGTCATCTACAGTGAACTTGCGCGGGACTACTTGAAACGTCACGGAGAACCACACTATGAGCACTGATGGTGCTTTGAGTCGAAGCCGTCTACTGCCGACCCTGCTCGGCATTCTGCTTCTGCTAATGGGCCTGGCCATGCTGGCCGGCGGGATCAAGCTGAGCCTGCTCGGCGGCTCGTTGTATTACCTGCTGGCCGGTATCGGCCTGACACTGACCGGCGTGCTGCTGATCCTGGCCCGCCGCGCTGCACTGGGCCTCTACGCACTGGTGCTGTTCGCCAGTACCGTGTGGGCCTTGTGGGAAGTCGGCCTCGATTGGTGGCAACTGGTGCCGCGTCTGGCGATGCTGTTTGCGCTGGGCCTCGTCATGTTGCTGCCGTGGTTCCGCCGTCCGTTGCTGATCACCGGCCCTGCGCCGATGGGCACCGGCGCACTGAGCGTGGCAGTGGTACTCGCGGGCGTTGCCGCACTGGCCAGCCAGTTCACCAACCCGGGTGAAATCAAAGGCGAACTGGACCGCGACAGCGTGCCCGGCATGACCAACACCGCCCCGGCCATGCCCGACGGTGACTGGAATTCCTACGGCCGCAGCGCTCATGGTGATCGTTACTCGCCACTGGCGCAGATCACCCCGCAGAACGTGAACAAGCTCGTTCCCGCCTGGACCTATCGCACTGGCGACCTGCCAGGGCCGAACGATCCGGGTGAAACCACCGCCGAAAACACCCCGCTGAAAGTCAACGGCATGCTCTACGTGTGCACGCCGCACAGCCAGGTGATCGCGCTGGACCCGGACACCGGCAAGGAAATCTGGCGTTTCGATCCGAAGCTCTCCACGCAAAACGCGGCGAACTTCAAGGGTTGGGCGCACATGACATGCCGTGGCGTGACCTATCACGATGACGCCGTCTACGCGTCCGAGCAAAGCCCGACCGGCACCGCCAGCCCTGCGCCGGTCAGCACCGTCTGCCCACGCCGGATCTTCCTGCCGACCGCCGACACCCGCCTGATCGCCCTCGACGCCGACACCGGCAAAATGTGCGAAGACTTCGGCGACAAAGGCCAGGTCGACTTGACTGCCAACATCGGCGGCTTCAATGCCGGCGGTTACTACTCCACCTCGCCTCCAGCGGTCACTAAAGACCTGGTGGTGATCGGCGGCCACGTCACCGACAACGTTTCCACCGACGAACCCAGCGGCGTCATCCGCGCGTTCGACGTGCACACCGGCAAACTGGTGTGGAACTGGGACAGCGGCAACCCGGACGACACCACGCCGATTGCCGAAGGCCAGGTCTACACGCGCAACTCGCCGAACATGTGGTCCATGTTCGCCGTCGACGAAAAGCTCGGCATGCTTTACCTGCCGATGGGCAACCAGACCCCGGACCAGTTCGGTGGCGATCGCACCCCTGAGTCGGAACTGCACGCTGCGGGCCTGACCGCCCTCGACATCGCGACCGGCCAGGTGCGCTGGCACATGCAGTTCACCCACCATGACCTGTGGGACATGGACGTCGGTGGCCAGCCTACCCTGATGGACCTGAAAACCGCTGACGGCGTGAAGCCAGCGGTACTCGCTTCGACCAAGCAAGGCAGCATTTACGTGCTGGACCGCAGCACCGGCAAGCCGATTGTGCCGATCAACGAAGTGCCGGTGCCCCAAGGCGCTGTCGCTGGTGATCACACCTCGCCGACCCAACCCAAATCCGACCTCAACCTGATGCCGCCGCCGCTGCAAGAGCGCGACATGTGGGGCGTGACCCCGTTCGACCAACTGATCTGCCGGATCGACTTCAAATCCATGCGCTACGACGGCCCGTTCACGCCGCCATCGCTGCAGGGATCGATCGTTTACCCCGGCAACTTCGGCGTGTTCGACTGGGGCGGCATCGCGGTTGACCCGGTGCGTCAGATCGCTTTCGTGAACCCGAGCTACATGGCGTTCAAATCGAAAATGATCCCGGCCGCCGAAATCGCCGCCCAAGGCCCGCGTAAAAGCGAAACCGAAGGCGTGCAGCCGAACAAAGGCGCGCCTTACGGCGTCGTCCTCGAAGCCCTGCTCTCGCCAATGGGCCTGCCGTGCCAGGCACCGGCCTGGGGTTATGTGGCCGCGGTCGACCTGACCACCCAAAAAACCATCTGGAAACACAAAAACGGCACCGTGCGCGACAGCTCACCGGTTCCGATCCCGCTGAGCATGGGCGTGCCTAGCCTGGGCGGCACCTTCACCACCGCTGGCGGCGTCGGCTTCCTGAGCGGCACCCTCGACCAGTACCTGCGCGCCTACGACGTGAAAAACGGCAAGCAACTGTGGGAAGGCCGCCTGCCTGCCGGCGCTCAAACCACGCCAATGACCTACACCGGCAAGGACGGCAAGCAATACGTGCTCGTCGTTGCGGGCGGTCATGGGTCGCTGGGCACCAAGCAAGGTGACTATGTGATTGCGTACAAACTGTCCGAATAAGGTTTAGCGGCGGTTAAAGGAAAGGCGACTCCTGCGAGGGGGTCGCCTTTTTTTTTGCATCGCTGCAAATCAAAATGTAAGAGTGAGCCTGCTCGCGATAGCGGACTGTCAGCCACCCAGGATGTTGAATGTTAAACAGCTATCGCGAGCAGGCTCGCTCCCACATTGGGTCGTGTCGGGCCTGAATATTTTTTCCAACGTCCTACAGCCGTGACTTTTATGGAGGAGGATTCCGACAAGTTCTGGCGGTTGTTGTGTCAGAAGCCCGTTCGATAGGCTTTCGGGGTCGCTGCAAATTCAGCGGCCGGGTTTGGTCGCCCGGGTTTAGAATGGCGCACTTTTCGTGCTTGCTTCATGGCGAGCTGTGCGTGGGAGGGCTCCGGCCCTGCCGGGTTCCATTCCCTGGTCGACCAACCTGCGTATGGTTCGCCACCCAACTGCTTGGTCGCAGTCGTGGCGAACTTCCAGTCCCCGAATGGAGCTTCACCATGTTCAAAGAAACCCCGAATCCCCCGCAAAACGACGACGTTTCCCCCTACGAATCCCTCAACTCCAAAAAACTCCACGATGCCGCCGATAACGTCGCCATCACAAAACCTGCGCCACACAGCTGATCCCCTGTAGGAGCGAGGCTTGCCCGCGAAGGCGGTGTGTCATTCAACATCAATGTCGTCTGACACTCCGCCATCGCGAGCAGGCTCGCTCCCACATTGGGTCGTGTCGGGCCTGAATATTTTTTCCAACGTCCTACAGCCGTGACTTTTATGGAGGATGATTCCGACAAGTTCTGGCGGTTGTCTTGTCGGAAGCCAGGGGGATAGGCTTTCGGAGTCGCTGCACATCAGCGACCGGGCGTCGCGGCCTGAATCAGCTTACTTGGTGCATAATCACCCGCCTCAACCGACCAGCCTTCTGTGCGTGTCGTTTGGTCTTATGGTGGCTGTGCGCGGGATACCCTCGGGTATGCCGGGTTTCCAAGTAGCTCGGTCCGCGAACCTGCGTACAGCTGCCACCTACCATCGCGTCGCGGCGATCAGTGGCGGCTCCATTACTTACTTGGAGCTTCACCATGTTCAAAGAAACCCCGAATCCCCCGCAAAACGACGACGTTTCCCCCTACGAATCCCTCGACTCCAAAAAACTCCACGATGCCGCCGAGCGCGCATTGGATCACTACCTCAACCCAGCAGCCCTCAAATCCTCTGCTACCCGCAAACCCAGCACGATGTTTTTGATTGCCCCGGATATCAAGGACGAAGACCTGCTCGCACACACCTGCGAGTCATTGGCCCAGGCCAGCGTGATGGCGAGCGACTTCGCGGACTATCTGGAAGGCCCGCACCGGCACAAGGCAATGGCGATTCAGCAGATCGTGATGCTGGCCGAACTGGCGGCGAACCGGATGCTCGATAACGTCGCTATCACAAAACCTGCGCCACACTGCTGATCCCCTGTAGGAGCGAGGCTTGCCCGCGATGGCGGTGTGTCATTCAACATCAATGTCGTCTGACACTCCGCCATCGCGAGCAGGCTCACTCCTACAGTGGAATGTGTGTACCTGCAAGAGATTGGTCGGCTGTCAGGCCGCCTTCGCGGGCAAGCCTCGCTCCTACAAGAATTCAGCGTACAGCTTTTGATTCTCACCACTCATCAGGCCGAGCGTTAGCTCGCCTGCAGCTCTTGATCTTGATCCACCCGCCCCTTTCGGGAGGCTGAGTGGAGGTGTTCATCCGGGGAGTGGCGCGCAGCGCCGTTCGACGCAGTCGAACACGCTGCATGTAGGTCGTCGCGAAGCAGACCGGAGGGCAGTGTCCCCGGATGGATACCGGAGCGAAGGTACGCCGAGCCTTAGCGAGGGGCCGGACGCTTGGGGCGAGACTTTTTGGTTCCTTTTGGCTGGGCCGGCACTCCGGGCGTTTGACAAAAGGGACTCGCCGTAAGGGAGAAACCGCCAGCCGCCGTTACCGCAAAAATGGATATGCACACAACCACCAAGAACAGGGTCGGCCCAAAGGCCGCCAAGTCAAAAGCACCTGTCCAAACCCTGAACACACACCCAGAAATATCCTGCCCCATTGAAACCACCCCCCACCTGCCCCATCTAAGACCCATACCCCATTGCGCAGGTGCCCCATGAGCGACCAGCAAGAATTCCCTGAAGACCCGAGCGAATACGCCGACCCAGAGAACGCCGAACACCATTCCACCGGCAAAGGCCTCGCCCTGCCCGGCCAGAACCTGCCGGACAAGGTCTACATCATCCCGATCCACAACCGCCCGTTCTTCCCGGCCCAAGTGCTGCCGGTCATCGTCAATGAAGAACCGTGGGCTGAAACGCTGGATCTTGTGAGTAAATCCGATCACCACTCCCTGGCCCTGTTCTACATGGACACGCCCCAGGAAGATCCGCGCCATTTCGACACCTCGGCCCTGCCGCTGTACGGCACCCTGGTCAAGGTGCACCACGCCAGTCGCGAAAACGGCAAACTGCAATTCGTCGCCCAAGGCCTGACCCGCGTGCGCATCCGCACCTGGCTCAAGCACCATCGCCCGCCGTATCTGGTGGAAGTCGAATACCCGCACCAGCCCACCGAGCCGACCGACGAGGTCAAGGCCTACGGCATGGCGCTGATCAATGCGATCAAGGAACTGCTGCCACTCAACCCGCTGTACAGCGAAGAGCTGAAAAACTACCTCAACCGCTTCAGCCCCAACGATCCGTCGCCGCTGACCGACTTCGCCGCCGCCCTGACCTCGGCCACCGGCAGCGAGCTGCAAGAAGTGCTCGACTGCGTGCCTATGCTCAAGCGCATGGAAAAAGTCCTGCCGATGCTGCGCAAGGAAGTCGAAGTTGCACGGCTGCAGAAAGAGATTTCCGCCGAAGTTAACCGCAAGATCGGCGAGCATCAGCGCGAGTTCTTCCTCAAGGAACAACTCAAGGTCATCCAGCAAGAGCTGGGGCTGACCAAGGACGACCGCAGCGCCGACATCGAACAGTTCGAGCAGCGTCTGGAAGGCAAGGTGCTGTCGAGCCAGGCACAGAAACGCATCGAAGAGGAAATGAACAAGCTGTCGATCCTCGAGACCGGTTCGCCGGAATACGCCGTCACCCGCAACTACCTCGACTGGGCGACTTCGGTGCCGTGGGGTGTGTACGGCGAGGACAAACTCGACCTCAAGCACGCGCGCAAGGTCCTGGACAAACACCACGCTGGCCTCGACGACATCAAGGACCGCATCCTCGAATTCCTTGCGGTCGGTGCTTATAAAGGCGAGATCAGCGGCTCCATCGTCTTGCTGGTCGGCCCGCCGGGCGTGGGTAAAACCAGCGTCGGCAAGTCCATCGCCGAATCCCTCGGCCGGCCGTTCTACCGCTTCAGCCTCGGCGGCATGCGTGACGAAGCCGAGATCAAGGGCCACCGCCGCACCTACATCGGCGCGCAACCGGGCAAACTCGTGCAAGCGTTGAAAGACGTCGAAGTGATGAACCCGGTGATCATGCTCGACGAAATCGACAAGATGGGCCAAAGCTACCAGGGCGACCCGGCCTCGGCGCTGCTGGAAACGCTGGACCCGGAACAGAACGTCGAATTTCTCGACCACTATCTCGACCTGCGGATGGACCTGTCGAAAGTGCTGTTCATCTGCACCGCCAACACCCTGGATTCGATTCCCGGCCCATTGCTGGACCGGATGGAAGTGATTCGCCTGTCGGGTTACATCACCGAAGAAAAAATCGCCATCGCCAAGCGTCACCTCTGGCCCAAGCAGCTGGAAAAGGCCGGCGTGTCCAAAGGCAGCTTGAGCATCAGCGACAGCGCGCTCAAAGCCCTGATCGACGGTTACGCCCGCGAAGCCGGGGTGCGCCACTTGGAAAAACAACTGGGCAAACTGGTGCGCAAAGCCGTGGTGAAGTTGATCGACGAGCCGAAAGCGGTGATCAAAATCGGGCCGAAAGACCTGGAAGCCTCGCTCGGCCATCCGGTGTTCCGCAACGAGCAAGTGCTTTCCGGCACCGGCGTGATCACCGGCCTGGCCTGGACCAGCATGGGCGGCGCAACATTGCCGATCGAAGCCACGCGCATTCACACGCTCAACCGTGGCTTCAAACTCACCGGGCAACTGGGCGACGTGATGAAAGAGTCGGCGGAAATCGCCTACAGCTACGTCAGCTCGAATCTGAAGTCGTTTGGCGGTGATCCGAAATTCTTCGACGAAGCCTTCGTCCACCTGCACGTCCCGGAAGGCGCCACCCCGAAAGACGGCCCAAGCGCCGGCGTGACCATGGCCAGCGCCCTGCTCTCGCTCGCCCGAAACCAGGCGCCGAAAAAAGGCATCGCCATGACCGGCGAACTCACGCTGACCGGGCATGTACTACCGATTGGCGGGGTGCGTGAGAAGGTAATTGCGGCGCGGCGCCAGAAAATCTTCGAATTGATCCTGCCGGAGCCGAACCGTGGCAGCTTTGACGAACTGCCGGACTACCTGAAGGAAGGGATTACCGTGCACTTTGCCAAGCGCTTTGCGGATGTGGCGAAGATTTTGTTCTGAATGAATGTTCGCCATCATGCCTGCACTGCAGGTGTGCTGGCGAACCACTCTTATTCCTAATAAAGCTAAGTAACTGTCAGACATGACAGTTACCTCCTATTGAATTGATCGCCAAACTTCCCACTCGAGAATGGCTCATCATCAAAAGGAATTAGCACATGACCACAGATAAAATCAGCCCCTCTACCGAAGAACTATTCGCATTGGATGGCAACATGACGTTCATGGGGCCCGGTCGGCTTGAGTTCAGATCGAATGATCTGGAGATTCGACTTTTAATCCTGAACGAAACGACGATTGGTTTTTATCAGAACCGGAACCGTCCTGCCGAAAAGCACCTGTCGTTTACTTTCAGCAAAGACATTAAAAGTGGCACTCACGAACTTGCGCAAGCGGGCCCCTTCCTCGCGGCGAATTTCCATGAAGTGCTTAACAATCAACTGGGCATGCAATCCCCCGAGCATTACAAAGCAACCAAAGGCACGGTGAACCTGGTTCTTTTGGACAATTCACCTGATCAAACCAGTCATATTGTCACTGGTTTCAATCTAACTCTGGAGTCGTCGACTACCGGTAAAAGCATTGATCTTTCCGGAGAATTTCAAAGCCACATGACTTACACCACGGCGAAATAGGCCTGACTGCACCTCTACGGGCGCTGAACAGGTACCAGAAGATCGCGCCCGTAGTCCCTTCCGTCACAATTTGTCTCATCTTCAGTTATGCTCGCCGTTCGTCGTGAATGCCGGAGCCACTGACCTTATGTCCCCCACTCGCCTGTTTGTCCCCCTCGCCCTCACCTTGCTGGCCGCTTGCGCCACGCAACCGAAACAGAACGTGACCGTGGAAAAACAAGGCGAATGCCCGGTGCAAATGCACAATGGACAGAACCTCATCCTGACCCTGCCAAGCAACCCGACCACGGGTTATCGCTGGTCGATCCAGGATTCGGCTGGTGGTGTGCTGCATGCGCTCAGCCCCGAGGTGTATAGCAACCCGGAAGACGCCGGGATCGTCGGCAGCGCCGGTATTTCGACCTGGCGCTTCCAGGCATTTGCCACCGGTACAGGCCGCTTGCGCCTGACCTACTCACAGCCATGGGCCCCGGAAGTGCCGGCCGTGAAAACCTTCGATTGCGCGATTGCGGTTAACTGATCGTGGGCTGGCTGATTCTGGCGCTGATGGGCGCAGTGACCTTTCTGTATGGCTTGAGCGTGCACGCTGCGCTGCTGTGCCTGCTGGTCAAACCGTTGCCGGTCTTGGCGCTGCTCGGTTGGCTGCACGACGCACCGCCCACTGAGTATCGGCGCTGGATCAGCCTCGGATTGATTTTCTCCCTGCTCGGCGATGTGTTGCTGGCGTGGCCGGGGGATTTGTTTGTGTTTGGCCTTGGGGCATTTCTGGTCGCTCACCTGGCGTATCTGAAAGCTTACTTGAGCGATTGCCGGCGGTTGGCGTTGTTGCCCTTGGTGATTGCCTTGGGGGTTGGCGCGGTTCTGTTGGGGATTTTGATTTCCCACGGACTGGGCCCACTGTTGATTCCGGTGATCGTCTACGGTTTGGCCATCAGTGCGATGCTCTGGCGGGCGCTGGCCCGGCTCGGGACCGACGTGCCGAAACGATCGGCGCTGCTGGCGGCGGGTGGCGCAGTGGCGTTTGTGTTTTCCGATAGCGTGATTGGCATCAGTCGCTTTGCGGTGCCATTCAATGCGGCGCCCTACGTGATCATTCTCAGTTACTGGCTGGGGCAATGGGGGATTGCGGCGTCTGCGTTTGGACCGAAACCGCGTTGAATTCGTCAGACAACCCGCGCATCCCCCCGTCAATTTGGCTAAAATGCCGGCCTTTTCCACCTACGCCGCTGGAACCGCCGTGAGCAAAGAACCCGATCGCCTTTTCGCCCAGCCTTTGGCCCAGGTGCCCGACTTCGCCTTTAACGAGGACGTTGTGCGGGTGTTCCCGGACATGATCAAGCGCTCGGTGCCGGGTTATCCGACCATCGTCGAGAACCTCGGCGTGCTCGCCGCGCAATTCGCCCAGCCCAACAGCGTGCTCTACGACCTCGGCTCGTCCCTGGGCGCCGTGACTCAAGCATTGCGCCGCCACGTGCGCACCGACGGTTGCCGCGTGATCGCTGTGGATAACTCCGCTGCGATGGTCGAGCGCTGCCGCGAATACCTCAACGGTCAAGACTCGATGTTCCAGGAGTTGCTGCCCGTGGAAGTGATCGAAGGTGACATCCTCGCCCTCGAATTCCAGCCCGCCTCGGTGGTGGCACTGAACTTCACCCTGCAATTCATCGCCCCGGACCAGCGCACCGCGTTGCTTTCGCGCATCCGCCAATCGCTGCTGCCTGGCGGTGCGTTGATCCTGTCGGAGAAGCTGCGCTTCAACGACCTCGAAGAACATGCGTTGCTCACTGATTTGCACGTCGCGTTCAAACGCGCCAACGGCTACAGCGAACTGGAAATCGCCCAGAAGCGCAGCGCCATCGAAAACGTCATGAAGCCCGACAGCCTCGAAGAACACCGCGAGCGCCTGTTGGCGGCCGGGTTCTCGAAAGTCGTGCCGTGGTTCCAGTGTCTTAACTTTGCCTCGTTGATTGCCTTGCCATGATTGATCTGTCCCCCCTCGCCCGCCGTCTGGCCGGCACGCCGCTGGCCGAATGGGCCAACACCCTGCAAGCGCAACTCGACAAGAAAATGGAAAAGGGCCACGGCGACCTGGAGCGCTGGCAAAGTGCGCTGGATGCGTTGCCGAAGATTCAGCCGAGTGAAGTCGACTTGTTGAACGGTCTGACACTGGACACCGATTGCGACCCTGAGACCCGCGCGCAAATGCGCACCGCGTTGATGGGGTTGTCGCCATGGCGCAAAGGACCGTTTGATCTGTTTGGTGTGCACGTCGACACGGAATGGCGTTCGGACTGGAAATGGTCGCGGGTCGCGCCGCACCTGGACCTCAAGGGCAAACGCATCCTCGATGTGGGTTGCGGCAATGGTTACTACATGTGGCGCATGCTCGGTGCTGGCGCCGACAGCGTGATCGGCGTCGACCCGAACTGGCTGTTCTTCTGCCAGTTCCAGGCGGTGCAGCGTTACTTGTCAGAACCCAATGCCTGGCACCTGCCGTTCCCTTTCGAAGACCTGCCACCGAACATGGAAGGCTTCGACACGGTGTTTTCCATGGGCGTGTTCTACCACCGCCGTTCACCGATCGAACATTTGCTGGCACTGAAGGATTGCCTGGTCAAGGGCGGCGAACTGGTGCTGGAGACGTTGGTGATCGAAGGCGATCAACAGCAGGTGCTGGTGCCGGAAGACCGTTATGCGCAGATGCGCAACGTGTGGTTCCTGCCGTCGGTGCCGGCGCTGGAGTTGTGGTTGCGACGTGCCGGGTTTACGGACGTTCGCTGCGTTGACGTCAGCGTGACCACGGTCGAGGAACAGCGCGGGACGGAGTGGATGAAGTATCAGTCGTTGAGTGACTTCCTGGATCCGGACGATCACAGCAAAACGATTGAAGGACTGCCGGCGCCGATGCGTGCCGTCATCGTGGCCCGTAAGTAAATCTATCAAACACCGCATAACCCTGTAGGAGTGAGCCTGCTCGCGATGGCGGTCTGACAGTCACATCAATATTGACTGTCAGACCGCCATCGCGAGCAGGCTCACTCCTACATTGGGCTTTGTGTTTATTCAGTGGGCTTTGCGCGTCTAGCCTTGAAAAACTCGCTGAGTACCGCCCCGCATTCCTCCGCCAACACCCCGCCTTCAAACAACACCCGGTGGTTCAAGAAGCCCTGGGTAAAAAACTGCCCCTGACTCTGCACAATCCCGGCCTTGGGCTCCAGCGCGCCATACACCACCCGCGCAATCCGTGAATGCACGATCAGCCCTGCGCACATACTGCACGGTTCAAGGGTTACGTACAGCGTGCTGCCTGGCAGACGATAGTTGCTGGTGGCCAAGGCTGCGGCGCGGATTGCGACCATTTCGGCGTGGGCACTCGGGTCGTTGCCGCTGATCGGGCAATTGAAGCCGCGACCGATGATCTCGCCGTTCTGCACCAACACCGCGCCCACGGGCACCTCACCCAGCGCCGCGCCTTGTGCGGCCAGGGCCAGGGCTTCGCGCATGAAGTCGCGGTCACGGCTGCGGTCGATGATCGCGGCGGGACGTATCTGACGCATCAAGCCACCTCGATAGCGGCCATCAGGCCGGTTTCCATGTGATCGATCACATGGCAATGGAACATCCACACGCCGGGGTTATCCGCCACCAGCGCCACTCGTGCGCGCTCGTTCTTGCCCAACAGGTAGGTGTCGGTGAAGTACGGGATCACCTTGTGCCGGTTCGAGGCGATGACTTTGAAGCTCATGCCGTGCAGGTGAATCGGGTGCTGATACTGAGTCATGTTCTTCAATTCGAAAATGTAGCTCTTGCCCTTTTCAAGCTTTGCAATCGGGCGGTCGGCGCAGGTCTTGTCCGTGATGTCCCAGGCCTTGCCGTTAATCTGCCACAGGCTCGGCGGCTTGCCGTTGTCGACGTTGACCGACACCGAGCCCACCCATTCGAAATTGAAGTTGAGTTTCTCGGCATTGGCCAGGTCGGGCTCGGCCACCGGGTTGGCCGGCAGGGCAGCGGGCCATTCGGTGGGTGCATCGGTGCTGGCCACCGAGCGCAACGTGCCCAGGCGAACCGGGCCGTTGCGCAGGGACAGTTCTTCACCGGCGGGCGGCGCCTTGATCGCCAGGCAGATACGCATGCCCGGGCCGAGCCAGTATTCCTTGCCCAGCGGGCGCGGCTCCACCGGATTGCCATCCAGCGCGTAGATCTGCGCTTCGACGCCAGGAATATTGAGGCGATAGGTCAGGGTGTTATCGAGGTTGAGCAGGCGCACGCGGGTGATTTGCCCGGCGGGCAAGTCGATCACCGCTTGCGAGACACCGTTGATGGTCGACAGCCGTCCCGCCGTGCCACCCCGGGCGGCTTCGCGAGGAATGCTGAAGGCCACGAAAGCCCCCTCTTCATCGACGTGCCAGCTCTTGAGGCTCAGGGTTTTCTCGTATTTGAAACCGGTGGGTTCACGCTCTTCGACGATCAGCGGGCCGACGAGGCCGCGGCCGAGCTCTTCGCTGCTGTTCACATGCGGGTGATACCAGTAACTGCCCGCGTCTGGCACACGGAATTTGTAGTCGAAGTATTCCCCAGGCAGCACCGGCAATTGCGAAACGTACGGGACACCGTCCATTTCCAGCGGCAGGCGGATGCCGTGCCAGTGAATGGTGGTCGCCACCGGCAGATGGTTGATGAAACGCACCCGCAACCATTCACCCTGACGAACCCGCAACTCGGTGCCCGGTGCCGAAGGGCCGAACGCCCAGGCTTCGGTCTTGTGCCCGGCGACCAGTTCGACGTCCAGCGGTGCGGCGATCAGCTCATAGTCATGACCGGCGTCAGCATCAGCCATCTTGCCCAGCCAGTACCGCGACGCGCCCCCCGCTCCGACACCAACGACAACAAGACCGGCCAGGCCACCGAGGATTTGGCGACGGGTAAAGGACATGAACTCAACTACCTCACGTATCAGCGACAGGCCCGAGGGCCTGTAAAAGGCGAATACGATACACCTGCGGATGAGAAACAGTAAGGGCGACCGAGGGCCGCACATCCCCCTGAAGGGAATCGGTTATGGCTGCAGGCCGGTAATCAGATGCACCACCCCGTCATCCAGCATCATGACGCCCGGCACACCTGCCACACTCAATGCCTGCCGATCCATCCGCGCCACATCCCGCAACGCCACCCGGACCCGGGTCAACGCTACAGGCTGCTGAGACTTGAGGTTATCCACGCCACCCAGTGCGTCCACGACATTCGCTGGCAACCCGGACACCGGCTGAACAACTGCCTTCGGCTCCTCCGCCACCAGATCCGGCGTCAACGCTTTCCAGAACGCCCGCTGCATTTTCTCGAACATGTTCAGTTCTCCAGAACCAGTGAAGTATCGACCGTCGCCTCGTGATACAGGCGCAATGCCTCGCGTACCTGTCCGGCACTTTCCAGGCCCAGCACTTGCTGGGCGATGGCCTGACAGTCCATCAGGTCCAGCTCACGAACCGCTGCCTTGATCGACGGAATCAACGGCACACTCACCGACAGTTCATCCACCCCGAGCCCCAGCAACAGCGGAACGGCCAGCGTCTCGGAGGCCATGGCGCCGCACACACCGACCCATTTGCCGTGGGCGTGCGCGGCCTTTACGGTGCTGGCAATCAAGCGCAGCACCGCAGGATGAAAGCTGTCCGCCTGACTGGCCAGCTGCGGGTGATCGCGGTCCATGGCCAGGGTGTATTGCGTGAGGTCGTTGGTGCCAATGGAAAAGAAATCCACCTCGGGTGCAAACAGGTCCGCCATCAGTGCCGCCGCCGGCACTTCGATCATGATGCCCAGCTTGGGCAGTTCCGTGAGGCCCAAAACCAGCGCCTCTTCTTCGAGCAGTTGCCGAGCCAGGCGCAACTCCGACAGCTGCGTAACCATCGGCAGCATGATGTGCAGGCGAGCGAGCCCGACACTGCCAAGGATGGCCTTGAACTGATCGCGCAATAGCTGCGGGCGCTCCAGGCACAAACGAATCCCGCGCATGCCGAGGAAGGGGTTGGTTTCGCTGTCCATCGGCACGTAGGCCAGCGGTTTGTCACCGCCGACGTCCAGGGTGCGCACCACCAGATTGCGCGTCGCCCCGAGTACTTGGGCGATGGCGTTGTAAGTAGACGCCTGCTCGTCATGGCTCGGCGCATGGTTGCGATCCAGATAGAGAAACTCCGAACGGAGCAAACCGACGCCCTCGCCTCCCAGTGCCATGGCCTGCTCGGCTTCGGCCAGCGAAGCGATGTTGGCCGTCACTTCAAAATGGTGACCGTCGCGGGTGCAGGCGGCCAGTGTTGCGTGCGCCAACTCATGCTGCCGGCGTTGCTGTTGAAGCTGGCGCTTGGCTTGCAGCTGTTCGATGACCTGCAGATCCGGATCCAGCTGCAATTCGCCCTTGTCGGCATCGAGCAACACCTGGGTTCCATTGACCAGCGCCAGCACTTGTACCGGCAGTCCGCAGATCGCCGGCAAACCGGACGCCCGGGCGAGGATCGCGACGTGGCTGGTGGCACCGCCACCCACCGTGGCGAAACCCAGTACCTTGCGGGTATCGAGCCCGGCGGTCTGCGACGGCGTCAGTTGTTCGGCGATCAGGATCGCGCCTTCAGGCAGCTCCATCGCCTGATCCCGTACGCCGAGGATCTGCTTGAGCACCCGCTGGCTCACATCGGCGAGGTCCGCCGCCCGCTCCGCGAGCAGGGCGTTACCCAGGCTCTTGAACAAGGTGGCTGCTGACTCGGTGGCCGAGCGCCACGCAAACCCGGCGCTTTTGCCTTCATCGATCAGTACGTGAGCCACTTCCAGCAAACCAGGGTCTTCGAGCAGCTCCTGATGCGCCTTGAAAATGTCGGCCTGCGCGTCGCTCTTGGCGTTGTCACGCAGCTGTTGCAGGGCCACCAGTGCTTCGGCCAGGGCGCGGGACAGATGATCGCGTTCCACCTGCGGTGTTGAGCCGAGTTCATTCACTTCCAGGTTTTGTTCGGCGATCTGTACCACTTGGCCAAACGCCGACCCGGGTGATGCACAAACCCCGCGCAGTACCGTCAGCGATGAAGCCTCGACCGCATTTACCTCAACCTGCATCGGACCCGCGACCACTTCACCGCATCCAGTCAGCAGCAGTTCGGCCAGCGTCTTGATCGCCGCTTCCGCATCCGGACCGGCCGCGCTGACTTGCATGACATCACCGTGCGCCGTCTGCAACGCCATGATCGCCACCAGGGATTTCGCGTTCGCAGTCTCCTGCTTTTTATGCAGGTAGATGCTCGCCGAAAAAGCTTTTGCCGCCTGGGCGAATACCGCGGCTGGACGGGCGTGCAAGCCGTTGAGGTTGGCCAGCGTCACCGGTTTTGAAAACAGCGCTTCTTCCGCTGCGGTTAGCGGCGTATCGCTTGTCTGCTCGACAAGGTTCAGGCTCAGCAGCGGCTGGCCACTGTCTACCAGACCCGTTTCCGGCGCCAGCCAGGTGAACGGTTCTCCACTGACCACCAGCATCAACGTCAGCAGGCTGCGGGCATTCAATGCAACAAAATCGGCATCGAACTCGATCAGCGCCTGCCCAACGTCAACCTGCTGGCCTTCCTCCACCAGCCGCGTAAACCCGTTTCCGGCCAGGTTCACCGTGTCGAGGCCGATGTGCATCAACACCTGCACACCCTTTTCGTCAGTGATGCTGACGGCATGCCCACTGGCCTGCACATTGCTGACAACCCCGGCCAGCGGCGCGCACAAGGTCGTTGAAGTCGGGTCGATGCACAGCCCGTCGCCGATGACCCGGCTGGAAAACACCGGGTCGGGCACGAGGTGCAGCGGCACCAATACGCCTGACAGGGGGGCGTGCAGTTGCAATTGTTGGGGTGTGGCCATGACGTCACCTGCTGTTTTGTTCTTTGAAGTGCCGATGGAGCGCGAGGCTCCGACAGCATCGCTTATTTCCACCAATACTCGACCTGCAATCCGACATTCGCACCGTGCCGCGCCGTGCCGAAGGCGCCGGTATCGGACAACGCCGAGCCCGCCGCCAGTTCATTGGCTGCCCGTTTGGCCGCCTCGTTCCAGCTGGCATAGGTGTAATACAGACGCACTTCGGGCCGCGCCCAGAATTCCGGACCTTTGGGCGACCATGTCGGGGCGAAGGTGAACTTGCTCAGCTTGCGCGTTCCGCCCGCAGCTTCGACCTGATCGTGGCCCAGTTCGGTCACCAGTTTGAACTGCTCGGTGATCGCGTACGCCGGACGAATGCCCAGGGAAATCCAGTTCTGATCGGCCCCGTCCGGGCGAATGTCCTTCTGGTAAACCGCCTCGACTTGTCCGCCAAACCGTGGCGTCACTTGCCAGTCGAAGAACTCCACCACCCGGTAGCTTTTGTTGCTGTCGTCCAGCTTTACGTTGCCGGTATAGCCCAGCCCGGTGCCGGGGCCTTCGCCGTACTGGAAGGCCAGTTTGTTCTTGCCGCCCAGAAAACCTTTTTGCACATGCTGTGCGGTGATTGCCCAGCCGCGGTGTGCGTCGCGGCTGTCGGGTTTGTCGATGTAGCTCAGTCCGAGTTCCAGTTCACCACCGGGGTTGGTGCGGAAACCGGCGACGTTGAAATCGTGACGGTTGATGTAGTCCTTCTGATACAGGTTGTCCTTGCGCGAGAAGGCATAGCTGTATTTCAGATCGCCGATCAGCACATCCTCGATACCACCGCCCGTGGCGCTCTGGTTCCAGTAGTAGAAGTCGGAGATGTGGATGTCGTTTCGCTTGTAGTAACGCCGACCGGCCCACAGCGAACCGCCGTTGAGGCTCGGCATGTTCGACCACTGCGCGTACAACTGCGGCATGCGCACCGAGCCATTGTCGCCATTGAACGTCAGGTCCTTGTCGTACTGGTTATACAGAGAAGCCATGCCGTCGACGCTCAGCACCGAACCATCGTCCAGGGTGTACAGGTCCTGGCGAAGTTCAAGCTCACCGTACTGCTCACACTCGTTGCCCAAGCGGTATTTGGTCTGCGCGCCGGGCAGTTGGAAACACTGTTGTTTTCCACTGTTGACCGATGTCCCGACGCCGCTGCGCACGTAGCCGCCGAACTCCAGGGCCTGCGCTGACAACGGCAACGCCAGGCATAAGCTCGCGGCAGCAAGGCTGCAATTTAGTGTTGTTTTCAAGAACCACCCCATTATTTTTATTGTGTTGTTCCGCAAATTCGGCGCGCAAAACTCCCCCGCGCAGCGCTCTGCGTGTTTTTTAAAGTCGGTGTTTTTAGTGGTCGATCAGTCGGTCAGGTGCAAAACGAACGACTCATAGGGCCTTAAAGAAATCTGCCGGTTTCGCGGCGGACAGTTCGGGTAATTGCTGATGACCAGGCGTTGAGTCATGGCTTCGCTGATCACGTCATCGGGCAGCTCGACGTCGCACGGCGTGCCATAGAAGTTGTTCAGTACCAGCAAACGCTCGCCTTGACCTTCACGCACATACGCCCAGATTTGCGGGTGCTCCGGCAACAATTGCCGATAGACGCCATCGGAAATCAGCGCTTCGCTACGGCGCAGGGCAATCAACTGACGGTAGTGATGCAGCACGGAGTCCGGGTCGTCTAGCTGGGTGGCGACGTTGATCTGCGTCGCGTTGGCCGGCACGCCAATCCAGGGTTCTGCGGCGCTGAATCCTGCGTTCGGCTCGGTGTTCCAGTGCATCGGCGTACGGCCGTTGTCCCGGGATTTCTGCATGATCGCCGCCATGTTGTCGGCATCACTTGCACCAGCCTCCCGCTTGAGGCGAAAGATGTTGAGCGTCTCGACATCGCGGTACTGATCGATGTGATCAAACCCCGGATTGGTCATGCCCAGTTCTTCGCCCTGATACACAAACGGTGTGCCCTGAAGGAAGTGCAGCGCGGTGCCGAGCATCTTCGCCGAGATCACCCGAAACTCGCCGTCATGGCCAAAACGCGACACCACCCGTGGCTGGTCGTGGTTACACCAGAACAACGCGTTCCAGCCACCGCCGGCCTGCATGCCGGTTTGCCAGTCCGAAAGAATGCGCTTGAGTTCGAGGAAGTCGAAGTCGGCGCGAATCCACTTCTGCAGGTTCGGGTAATCGACCTTCAGGTGATGAAAGTTGAACGTCATCGACAGTTCTTTCGACTCTGGCTTCGAGTAGCGAATGCAGTGTTCCAGGCTGGTGGACGACATCTCGCCGACGTTGATCAGGTCGTGACCTTCGAAGACTTCGCGGTGCATTTGCTGCAAGTATTCATGCACGTTCGGGCCGTCGGTGTAGAAGCGTCGACCGTCGGTGTTGTCTTCTGGAAAGTCCGAAGGTTTGGAGATCAGGTTGATCACATCCAGACGGAAACCGCCCACGCCTTTATCGCGCCAGAAACGCATCATCTTGAAGACTTCGGCGCGCACCTTCGGGTTATCCCAATTCAGGTCGGCCTGGGTGTGATCGAACAGGTGCAGGAAGTACTGACCGGTCTGCGCTTCGTATTCCCAGGCCGAACCACCGAACTTGGATTCCCAGTTGTTCGGCTGATCGCGCCAGATGTAAAAGTCACGGTACGGGTTGTCGAGGCTGCTACGGGCCTGCTGGAACCAGGCGTGTTCGATCGAGGTGTGGTTGACCACGATATCGAGCATCAGCTTGATCCCGCGCTTGCCCGCCTCGGCAATCAGCAACTCACAATCGGCCATGGTCCCGTAGCTCGGGTCGATGGCGTAGTAATCGCTGATGTCGTAACCGTTGTCGCGCTGGGGCGAACGCAGGAACGGCGTGATCCACAGGCAATCGACACCCAGCCAGTGCAGGTAATCGAGCTTGGCCACGACGCCGAGCAAATCCCCCGTGGGGTTGCCGGCGTGGCTGTGAAAACTCTTCGGGTAGATCTGATAGATCACCGAACGTTGCCAGTCTTGCATGGCGCTATTCCTTCAATAATTTTGTCCAGGCCTTGCTCGCGAATCCGGTCTGTCAGGCAACCCGATACCCTGGCCGGATAATCTTCATGCTCAACCCACAGGTCAGAACAAACGGCACGACCATCGCAATCACCATTCCAATCACAAACATCGGAATGAACTGCGGAATGATCGAGATGAAACCGGGCAAGCCACCCACACCGATGGCCGAGGCCTGGACCTTGTTCAGCGACAGGAAGATGCAACCCAGGGCCGAGCCGCACAGGGCCGCATAGAACGGAAACTTGTAGCGCAGGTTGACCCCGAACATGGCCGGTTCGGTGATGCCGAAATAGGCGGAAATCGCCGAGGTTGAGGCCATGCTTTTGTCGCGTACATTGCGGGTCATGTAGAACACCGCCAGTGCCGCGCTGCCCTGGGCGAGGTTGGACATGACGATCATCGGCCAGATGAACGTGCCGCCCTGGGTGGAGATCAGTTGCAAGTCGACCGCGAGGAACATGTGGTGCATGCCGGTGATCACCAGCGGCGCGTAGAGCAGCCCGAAAATCGCCCCGCCGACCATCGGCGCGAGGTCAAACAGCATGACCACGCCTTCGGTGATGAGAATCCCCAGATGCCGGGTCACCGGGCCGATCACGGCCAGTGCCAACACGCCGGTGACCACGATGGTGGTAATCGGCACCACCAGCAATTGCACGGCGTTCGGCACCCGCGCCCGCAGCCATTTTTCGATGACGCTCATGACATAGGCCGCCAGCAGGATCGGCAGGATTTGTCCCTGATAACCGACCTTCTCGATCTGGAACAACCCGAGAATGTCGAAGTACGGCAGGCTCTGCCCGTCCAGCCCGGCCACCGCTTTGCCGTAGTTCCAGGCGTTGAGCAGGTCTGGGTGAACCAGCATCAGGCCGAGCACGATGCCGAGGATTTCGCTGCCACCGAACCGCTTGGCCGCCGACCAGCCCACCAGTGCCGGCAAGAACACAAACGAGGTGTTGGCCATCAGGTTGATCAGGCTCCAGAGCCCGTCGAGTTTCGGGTAGGCATCCAGAAGGGTCTGGCCTTCGATGAACATCCCCTTGGCGCCGATCAGGTTGTTGATGCCCATCAACAGCCCCGCAATGATCAACGCCGGCAGGATCGGCATGAACACGTCGGAAAACACCCGCACAAGACGCTGCATCGCGTTTATCTTGTCGGCGCTTTTTTGTTTAACGTCGGCGATGGTTGAGGCGGCGAGACCGGTTTGACGGCGCAGTTCGGCGTACACCTTTTCAACCTCGCCGGGGCCGATGACCACCTGGAACAGACCACCGGTGAAGAATGAGCCTTTCACCAGGTCAATCTGATTCAGCGTGGCGCTGTCGACCAGGCTGGGGTCCTTGAGGGCCAGGCGCAGACGTGTGACGCAGTGCGCGGCCTGCTCGAGGTTGTCGCTCCCACCGAGGCTTTGCAGCAGCTCGCTGGCGATGTTCGGATAGTCGTGGCTCATGCTTTTCTTCCGCTGTAGTTTTTTGTTTTTGGCAGCACGCCGAAGCGAAAAGTACTCGTCTGTACGAGTTAAAGCAACAACTCGTACAGACGAGTTTGATTTTGTTTACTACGACCCCGTCAATCGGCGACTTTTCCTACCTCCCGAAACGATGAAACCCAAAGCCGCATGGACAAACCCCTACCCTGCCCTTAAGGTTCGAAACCTTGAGTACATCGCGGCACAGAGCCATCCCCATGAGTAAATACAACCAGATCTACAGCGATCTGCTTGCCAGCATCACGACCGAACGTCTGGAACGCGGCGCCCGGTTGCCTTCCGAAACCGAATTGATGGACACCTATCAGGCCAGCCGCGGCACCGTGCGCAAAGCCATCGAGCAATTGCAGGAGCGCGGTTTCGCCCAGAAAGTCCACGGTAAAGGCACTTTCGTGTTGTCGACCAACCCGATCGAATTCCAGTTGGGCGGCATCGTCAGCTTCCAGGAGACCTATCCGCGACTGGGCAATGACGTCAGCACCGAGGTGGTCGAATTCACCCAAATCCCCCTCGAAGGCCCGCTGCTCGACCACATCAAAGCTGAAGAAGGCAGCCTGATCACGCGGATCAAGCGCGTGCGGCGGATTGACGGCAAACGCGTGATCCTCGACATCAACCATTTCGTCAGCGACGTGATTCCCGGCCTGAACCGCGACATCGCCGAGCAGTCGATCTACGCCTTCATCGAACAGACCCTGCAGCTGCAAATCGCCTACGCCCAGCGCACCATCGAAGCGGTCCCTCGAAGCAAGGACGACCAACACCACCTGGACCTCGACGGCCAGAGCCATGTGATCGTGGTCAGCAACCAGACGTTCCTGCAGGACGGTCGCCAATTCGAATACACCGAATCACGGCATACCCTCGACAAGTTCTACTTTTCGGATGTGGCACGGCGCTGACCCTACACGGTCACGAAAGGCATGTGGGCATAACTATGTAGTGCACTTGCCTTGAGCAAACGGGTCATCCTCACGGCCCATTTCTCAAGGAGCGAGATCATGCCTGCCGATCAAAGTACTGAAGCGTTACCCAATGCTGCCGACAGGGAGCAGCTGAAAACGATTGCCCCCATCGTTGTCACAGCCTGTCCGGGGTTGAAGGAAGAAGCCCACGCGGTCGCCAGTGAAATCCTGAAAAAACACGGCATCACCGACAAGGACCCTGACCAGGTCTGGTGGCATCGGTTCGATAACGTCTCGGCCAGCAGCACCAAGGCCTTTCTGAGTTGGGAACACGCCCCCAAGCCCTGTGAATCACTGACCCTGACGCAACTGGTGATCCAGGGATATCGCGTGACCGATCAAGACGACGCCCTCGAACTGAACAGTAACGGCGGGTTTTACACTGAAGACGCAAACGCCAGCATTTTCAATGAAACCAACGAGGTGCGGATGTACCCCAGCAAGGTCCTCACAGACCTGTGGGAGATGAACCTCAGTGAACGCTACCTGAATAAGCTGAACGCTTTCTGGACCACGCATTTCGATGACTTCCGGACCCTGGCCAAATCCAGCTACCTCAGCAAAGCGGTCGAGGCGCGGCAAAACGGTCAGCTGGAAGAGGACGATTTCCAGACCGTCGTAAGGGCCGTTGTCGCTGACGCAGCCTGGCCGATTACCCTGGCGACGCTGCAATCCCAAACCACGGCGCCTGCGGATCTTCGTGTCTGCGCCCTGGATGTCGCAGGGCACGTCGCCACCGATATTCTACGCATCGTTGACCGCAACGGCCGACAGATCACTTATGTTCCCGGCGCCGCACAGGCCTTCCACGTGCATCCCACACAAACGGACATGCACTGGTGGATGTTGCTGCAAATGAATGAGGCGCAGCCGCGCACCGAGTTCATGACCCATTTCCCGCTGTCGGTTCGCAAGGAAGTCCATGACAACATCACTCCGCTGATGAACCAGCTGGTCGGCACCTGGGGAAAATACGACCATCACCTGATCAATCAGAAAAACATCACCATCAGTGGCGATGCCTTCACCTGGCAGAGCCGGGCAGTCCAGAGCACGATGCTGGAAGAGGCGGACCTGACGCTGGTGACCCACGGACAAATGCGCAAACAGCTCTGGCTGGGTTACCTGAGTGCCGGTCTGCATGTTTTCGGCCCCTTGGCGGTGATGGGCTGGCCAATCGCGCTGCCGGTGATCGGTGCCAGCCTCGCCGCGATGGGCTTGAACATCGACAAGGCGGTGAATGGCAAAACGGCGGCGCAGCGCAAGGCCGGCGTCATTGGCGCGGTGCTCGATGGCATCAATGCGCTGTTCAACATTCCGCTGCTCAAGGAAGTCAACGTATTGGAAGACGTCGCGGCTGCGGCCGAGGCGGCTGAAGCGACCGAGATGGCGGATTTGAACAAGACCCTCAATCCGGAAGAAAGCGTCGTCACGCAAGACCCTCTGGCGCCCGGAGAGTCAGAGGAAGGGCCTCTGCAACCGGGTGTGTTGCCGACCCTGCCCGAGGAAACCGCCGAAGCTTTTGAAGTGCCGGAGCACTACCAAAGCAATGAAATCCTCGAAAACTACCCGATGGCCACGAGCGGAAAATTCCAGGGTATCTATACGCTGGACTCAAACCCTTCCACCGCCATCATGATGAACGATCAGGCTTATTACGTGCGCTACGAAGCCGACATCAACGGTGGCGGTACGTGGGCGATCATCGACCCCAGTCATCCGCAGGCGTCCACGGGGTCGATTCCCGTGCGCCTGAATGACGAGGGCGAATGGGAGCTGGCACCCACAGCCGGATTGAAAGGCGGCGGCAAAGGCCTCAGCAAGCCTGCGCCCGTACCCGGTCCTTCCAGGCCGACGACTCACGCCCGGCCAAGGTCTGATTTTTCCAGTCATTTGACGCGATACGATGCACCGAATGGACGTTCGCTGAACTTCCTGGCCCTGGGAAAGCCGGAAACCCATATAAAAGTCGTGGCCATGCCTAACGGGTTCATCAGAGGAGTCTCCCCCTACGAAGAGTATGTCGCTGGCCGTCGAGCGGTGCTGATCAGGGATGCAATCGTATTCCAGACCCCGGAGGACTTTTTTGCCTCGTTGCCCGCCCGGCCGGTGCAGCCCGTGATCACACCCTCCACCACCGTGACGGAACTCATCGAGAACATTTTCAACACTGCGCCCGGCCTTGTCGTCGGTGAAAGTCAGGATCGCATTGCCAGCATGCGGTTCCTGATCGAAAACATGCAGACGCTGGCGAAACAAGGCGTCAAGACGATCTACATGCATCGCCTGCTCAACGACTTCAATCAAGTCGACCTGAACGAGTTCGCCGAAACCGGGGACATGCATGGGATGCTGGAGAAATACCTGCAGAAACTGCCAGGTGATCCTGCCGGACAGTACACCCCCCTTGAAGTCGTCAAAGCGGCCCAGCAGAACGGCATTCGAATCCAGGCCACCGATTGCCTGGCGAGCTATCGCTACACAGATTCAAACTTCCGCGCCATCTCACGACAATCCGTCAAGACCTACCTCACCCATACCATCATGCAGGCCACTCAAGCCCGCAATGGCGGCGGAAAATGGCTGGCGCTCACCGACCAGGAGAGTACAAACACATTCAGGGGGATGGCCGGCATCAGCGAAACGGAGGGAGGTATCGGTCTACGCATCGAAGAAGTGGGCCCAGACCAGCCTATGCACCTGGGCATCGACCATGGCATCGAGGTCGGCCGTGATGTTTCGGAGGCCGGCGCTCAAATGCGCGGTGATTTCGACACCCTGTATGCCGACATCAGCTTGCAGATGCCGACTCCGGTCATTCAACGATCGTCTGAGCAAATCAATCAGCTGCTGTTCCGCCAGGGCATGTTCACCATTGAAAGGTCGGACGACGCGTTGACGCTGATCCATCGCAGCCGGTCGAATCAGATTGTGCGAACGATGATTGAGCGAACGGCGAATGGGGGCTTTCTGATCAACCGCCCTGCCTGGGCCGCCGTGCATCAGGTCACTTACGCGAATCTGATCAGCCTTGTCCACGCACTCAATCGCATGGGCCTTATGCTTGAAGGGCGCCTGCCCACTGTAGCGGCCTGATCGCAAAAAGGCCCCGTGAACTCACGCTCACGGGGCCTTTCAGGTGTTACGGGCGATCAGTCAGACCGGGATCATTCCCACTCGATCGTCGCTGGCGGCTTGCTCGACACGTCGTAAGTCACGCGGGAGATGCCTTCGATTTCGTTGATGATCCGGCCGCTGACGGTTTCCAGCAGTTCGTAAGGCAGGTGTGCCCAACGCGCGGTCATGAAGTCGATGGTTTCCACTGCACGCAGCGCCACGACCCAGGCGTAACGACGGCCATCACCAACCACGCCAACCGATTTCACCGGCTGGAACACCACGAAGGCCTGGCTGACTTTGTGGTACCAGTCGGCTTTGCGCAGTTCTTCGATGAAAATGTGGTCGGCGCGACGCAACAGGTCGGCGTATTCCTTCTTCACTTCACCGAGGATGCGCACGCCCAGGCCTGGGCCCGGGAACGGGTGACGGTAGACCATGTCGTACGGCAGGCCGAGTTCCAGGCCCAGACGACGGACTTCGTCCTTGAACAGCTCGCGCAGGGGTTCAACCAGCTTGAGGTTCATTTCTTCCGGCAAGCCACCCACGTTGTGGTGCGACTTGATCACGTGGGCCTTGCCGCTTTTGGCGCCAGCCGACTCGATCACGTCCGGGTAGATGGTGCCTTGAGCGAGGTACTTGATGTTGTCCAGTTTGTTGGACTGGGCATCGAAGACGTCGATGAAGGTACGGCCGATGATCTTGCGCTTCTTCTCCGGGTCGGACTCGCCGGCCAGGTTGTTCAGGAACTGGTCTTCAGCGTTGGCGCGGATCACCTTGACGCCCATGTTCTCGGCGAACATGGCCATCACTTGCTCGCCTTCGTGCAGACGCAGCAGGCCGTTGTCGACGAAGACGCAGGTCAGCTGGTCGCCGATGGCTTTGTGCAGCAGCGCGGCAACCACCGAGGAGTCAACGCCGCCGGACAGGCCGAGCAGCACGTTGTCAGTGCCGACCTGGGCGCGGATATTGGCGATGGCGTCTTCCGCAATCTTCGACGGCGTCCACAGGGCTTCGCAGCCGCAGATGTCGAGGATGAAGCGCGACAGGATGCGACCGCCCTGCTTGGTGTGGGTCACTTCCGGGTGGAACTGCACGCCGTAGTAGCCACGAGCATCGTCGAACATGCCGGCAATCGGGCAGCTCGGGGTGCTGGCCAGGATGTGGAATTCCTGCGGCATCTTGGTGACCTTGTCACCATGGCTCATCCACACGTCGAGACCGAACAGGCCGTCAGCGTCGATGTGGTCTTCGATGCCGTCGAGCAGGCGGCTCTTGCCGACCACGTCGACACGGGCATAACCGAACTCACGCAGTTCGGAACCTTCAACCTTGCCACCCAGCTGTTCAGCCATGGTCTGCATGCCGTAGCAGATACCGAAGACCGGAACGCCCAGGTCGAACACCGCCTGCGGGCAGCGAGGGCTGTCGGCTTCGTGCACGGACTCGGGGCCGCCGGCGAGAATGACGCCTTTTGGAGCGAATTCGCGAATCGCGTCTTCATCCATATCGAACGGATGCAGTTCGCAGTACACGCCGATTTCGCGCACGCGGCGGGCAATCAGCTGGGTGTACTGGGAACCGAAATCGAGGATCAGGATGCGGTGAGCGTGAATGTCGAGGGCCATGATTCAGTCTCGTCTAGTAATTCAGAAACAGTCGTGATTCAGAAACAACTCGGGGCTGAATAAAACAGCCCCGGTTACTTAACGTTTTGCTTGAAGCCTCAACCTACGCGGTAGTTTGGCGCTTCTTTGGTGATCTGTACGTCGTGGACGTGGGACTCGGCCATGCCAGCGCCGGTGATCCGCACGAACTCAGGCTTGGTGCGCATTTCTTCGATGTCGGCACTGCCGGTGTAACCCATCGAGGAACGCAGGCCGCCCATCAGTTGATGGATGATGGCGCTCAGGCTGCCCTTGTAAGGAACACGCCCTTCGATGCCTTCCGGAACCAGCTTCTCGGCACCCGCGGAGGAGTCCTGGAAGTAACGGTCGGAGGAACCCTGGGCCTGGGACATGGCGCCCAGCGAACCCATGCCGCGGTATGCCTTGTACGAACGACCCTGGAACAGTTCGATCTCGCCCGGGGCTTCTTCAGTACCGGCGAACATCGAGCCCATCATCACGCAGGAAGCACCGGCTACGATGGCCTTGGACAGGTCACCGGAGAAGCGGATGCCGCCGTCGGCGATCAACGGAACGCCAGTGCCTTCAAGGGCAGCGGCGACGTTGGCGATGGCACTGATTTGCGGGACGCCGACACCGGCGACGATACGGGTGGTGCAGATCGAGCCAGGGCCGATACCGACCTTGACCGCATCAGCGCCGGCTTCGGCCAGGGCCTTGGCAGCAGCGCCGGTGGCGATGTTGCCGCCGATGACCTGCACTTCAGGGAAATTCTGTTTGACCCAGCGAACGCGGTCGATCACGCCTTTGGAGTGACCGTGTGCGGTGTCGACCACCACCACGTCAACGCCGGCATTGACCAGGGCAGCGACGCGGTCACCGGTGTCTTTACCGGTACCAACTGCTGCGCCAACACGCAGACGACCTTGATCGTCCTTGCTGGCCAGCGGGTAAGCCTTGGCTTTTTCGATGTCGTTGACGGTCATCATGCCTTTGAGGGCAAATTTGTCGTCGACGATCAACACGCGTTCGATACGGTGTTTGTGCAACAGCTCGCGAACGTCGTTCTTGTCGGCGCCTTCCTTGACCGTGACCAGACGCTCTTTGGGCGTCATCACTTCGCGGACAGTGGCTTCCAGACGATTTTCGAAACGCACGTCACGGGAAGTGACGATGCCGACCAGGTCGCCATTGTGCAAAACCGGAACGCCGGAGATGTTGTGCAGACGGGTCAGTTCGAACAGTTCACGCACCGTGGCTTCAGCCTCGATGGTGATCGGGTCCTTGACCACGCCGGCCTCATAACGCTTGACCTTGCGCACTTCGGCAGCTTGCTGCTCGATGGTCATGTTCTTGTGGATGATACCGATGCCACCTTCCTGAGCCATGGCGATTGCCAGACGGGCTTCAGTGACGGTGTCCATGGCGGCAGAAACCAGAGGAATATTCAGCTCGATGCCACGGGTAAGGCGGGTCTTGAGACTGACTTCGTTAGGAAGCACCTCGGAATAACCGGGCACTAGGAGAATGTCGTCGAATGTCAGAGCTTCTTGGCTGATACGCAGCATCGCGGGGGCTCCCGAGCGGGAAAATGGAAGCGCGCCATTATAGTCAGACACCCCCTCGTGTTCAATGTAAAACTCTTTCTATTATTAGCATTACTGATATACGGGGATTGTCGCTTCCTACAACTCGACTTTCACCCAACTGACGGGCTGATCCAGCCAATCGGCAAACTCATCGATAAAGCTCTGCTTGAACCCGGCTTCGGCCCAATTGTTGAAAATGAACCCCAGGTTGGAAAAGCCGCATTCCTGTAAGAACAGAAAGCCGTTGATGTCGTCTTCATGCCCGCATTCCGGGCAGGTGAAGTTATCGGTGCGGCCCGGCATCCAGTCTTCCAGGCTTTCGAACAGCGCTTCGCCGACTTCCTTGCGGCACTCGGCGCACCCCGCCTCTTCCAGAAACCCCTTGGCCGGCGTGTAGATGCAGCGCTTGGTGATGATTTCCAGGCCATTGATCGGCTCGCCGAACGGCAGCGCTTGTGGGTGCAACACCACGGCGCGGGCACCGTCGGCGATGGCGTGGCCCATGCGGTTACCGGTACGGCCACACGTGGTCAGCTCTTCCTTGATGATGTTCTTGCGCACCAGCCAGCGCACGACCGCCCGGGCCCGGGGTTCGTGTACCGGCAGTGTGGAGATTTTCGGGACGATGATGCTTTGCGAATTCATGGTGCAAGCCTACTGCGTCAATTGGATGTTTCTGCGGTGTTCTTACTGACGCCTTCGCGGGCAAGCCTCGCTCCTACCGGAAAAGTTTGCGAACGACTGTAGGAGCGAGGCTTGCCCGCGAAGGCATCGGAACGGCCGGCAGCTTAATCCCTGACGAAATCCGGTCAAGTACTCAAATAACGCCCGATCAAGGCAATCCCGCTCGCCAGCACCAACCAGGTCACCAGCCGCACGAACGCCTCGCGGGACAATCTCAGGGTCAATCTCCGCCCGACCCACAGCCCCACGGCCATGGCCGGCAATAGACACAGGGCTAATATCAATAAGGGTAGCTCGGCATAGACACCTGCGACGGCAAACAGGCTCAAGCGCACCACGGTGCTGCAACTGATCAGCGCACTCTGGGTCGCCCGTGCCGCCTCTTTCGGCAACCGGCTGTTCAAATAGATCGCATATAAAAAGCCGCCACTGCCAAACAATGCCCCGAACATCCCGCCCACCGTGCCCATCGGCACCGCCCAGGCGACGGACAATTGCGTCGGCCGGGTTTTGACCCACAGGCTGTAAATCGCATAAGCGCTGATGAACAGCCCCATCAACAGCAATAACACATCGGATTTGAGGTTCAGCAGAAAGATCACCCCCAACGTGCAGCCCACCGCCATGCAGGGCAGCAGCCGCAGCAACTCGGGTTTCGCCACATCCCGCCGCGAAGGCAGCAGATTGCCAAACGCTGCTACGAAATCCAGCAGCACCAGCAACGGCACGATCTTCGACAGCGGCATGAACAGAATCAGAATCGGCCCCGCCACCAGCGCAGTGCCAAATCCGGCGATACCAAACACGATATAGGCCAGGGCAATGCCCAACCCGATCACCAGCCAATCCGTGGCGCCGAATGGCCATGGGGTCAACAGCTCAAGCACACTCATTCCCTCGCCTTCCCTGAATCCCGGGGCTGACTTTACTCCTTATGGGAGCGCGCAGGCCCGCTCTCACAAGGGATTTGTGCGCACTCATGGAGATTGTTCGACGAATGCCTTTATCATGCGCCCCATGATTAAAGATCCCTTTGCAAGACTCGGCCTGGACCGTGAAGTCCTGACTGTCAGCCAGCTCAACGGCCGTGCGCGGGTGTTGCTCGAAGACGTGTTCAGCAACATCTGGGTCGAAGGCGAAATCTCCAACCTCGCCCGCCCGGCGTCCGGCCACGTGTATTTCACCCTCAAGGACAGCGGCGCCCAGGTTCGTTGCGCGCTGTTTCGGCAGAACGCGGCGCGGGTTCGCCAGGCGCTGAAGGACGGCCTGGCGGTCAAGGTGCGTGGCAAGGTTTCGCTGTTCGAGGGGCGTGGCGACTATCAGCTGATCCTCGACACCGTGGAGCCGGCCGGTGACGGTGCGCTGCGTCTGGCGTTCGATGCACTGAAGGAAAAACTCAGCGCCGAAGGCCTGTTCAGCGCCGAGCGCAAAGTGCCGTTGCCGGCGCATCCGCAGCGCATCGGCATTATCAGTTCGCCGACTGGCGCGGTGATTCGCGACATCATCAGCGTCTTTCGCCGCCGCGCACCGCAGGTTCAACTGACTCTGATCCCGACCGCCGTACAGGGCCGCGAAGCGACTGCGCAAATCGTCCGAGCGCTGAAACTGGCGGACGCTCGCGGTTTTGATGCGCTGATCCTCGCCCGTGGCGGCGGTTCGCTGGAAGACCTCTGGTGTTTCAACGAAGAAGCCGTGGCCCGCGCCGTGGATGCGTGCGTGACGCCGATTGTCAGCGCCGTCGGCCATGAAACCGATGTCTCGATCAGTGACTTCGTCGCCGACGTCCGCGCCCCGACGCCCTCCGCCGCCGCCGAATTGCTCGCGCCGGATTCCAGCGACCTGGTGCGCCGGGTCGAAAGCCTGCACCGGCGCCTGGTGATGCGCATCCGCGACCGCTTGATGCGTGACCGTCTGCGCCTGGAAGGCATGTCTCGCCGCTTGCGCCATCCCGGCGAACGTCTGCGCCAGCAAGCGCAGCGCCTGGACGATCTGGACATGCGCATGCGCCGCGCGTTCGAACGCAGCCTCAATACCCGTCGCGAACGCTTGATTCGTCTGGAAACCCGCCTCGCCGGGCAACACCCGGGACGGCAATTGGCAATGCTTCGTCAGCGCCTCGACAGCTTCGCCGAGCGCCTGCCGCGAGCCATGCGTGAAGGGCTCAAGTCCCGTCGCCTGCAACTGCAAAGTCAGGTGCAGACGCTGCAAGTGGTCAGCCCGCTGGCGACCCTGGCCCGTGGCTACAGCATTCTGCTGGATGAACGCGGCAACGCGATTCGCAGCGCCGAGCAAACCCATACCGGTCAGCGCCTGAAAGCCAAACTGGGCGAAGGCGATCTGCACGTCCGGGTCGAAGACAATCACCTGACGCCTGTCACCCTTTCTTTACTGGATTGATCCATGCCGCGTTTTTTAGCTCCGCTGCTGTTGCTATGCCTGACCTTCAATGCCCACGCCGACAGCTACATCACCCGCCTGTTGAATAAACCGGTGCCGGGGGGCGTGGCCGTGGTGGACCTGGGTGCTTCTGCACAGGCGCCAAAAGCCAGTTACCAAGGCAAGTCGGTGCTGGTGGTCAAGGAACAGAACAATTGGCTGGCGATTGTCGGCGTGCCGTTGACGGTTAAACCGGGCACGCAGCAGGTCAGCAGCGGCGGTCGCACTCTGAGTTTCACGGTCGGCAACAAGAAGTATCCGGAACAGCACATCACCCTGAAGAACACGCAGCAGGTCAATCCGAACCCGGAGAACCTTAAGCGCATCGAAGGTGAACTGGCCGAGCAAATCGCCGCCTACCGCACGTTCAGTCCGAACATCCCGAGCAACCTGCTACTGGACAAACCAGTCAACGGGCCGCTGTCGAGCAAGTTCGGTGTGCGCCGGTTCTTTAATGGCGAAGAGCGCAATCCCCACTCGGGCCTGGATTTCGCCGTGGGCGCCGGCACACCGATCAAGACCCCGGCGGCGGGCAAGGTAATCCTGATCGGCAACTACTTCTTTAATGGCAATACGGTGTTCGTCGACCATGGGCAGGGCTTTATCAGCATGTTCTGCCATATGTCGAAGATTGACGTGAAGGTGGGGCAGCAACTGGCGCGCGGCGGTGTAGTCGGGAAAGTCGGCGCCACCGGGCGGGCGACCGGGCCGCACATGCACTGGAATGTCAGCCTGAATGATGCGCGGGTGGATCCGGCGATTTTTATTGGTGCTTTCCAGCCCTGAATCTTCTTTGAGGCGACTGGCCCATTCGCAATCAGACTCGCGATAGGGCCATCACTGCCGCCGCTTATTCAGCGTCCAGATCCTCAATACCATGGACCTCCCGGTCCGCCAGACAATTGCTGACCCATGTTTGAGTGTCTTGTGAGAAGCCAGCCAATTCTTCAGCCGTGATCAACTCGCGGGCACACAACGCCAGCAAGTGAGAACTGGCGTCATCGCGTGAGAACCTGAAAGCGCCAAATGCCCAATACAGCTCCTTTTGTCCGGCTTTGAGCAGCTCTTCGCTCGCTTCAATTCGATCATAAGGCGCTTGGCTTCTATCCAGCACCGTGCGCTCGACTTCGTCCATGATCCGGTTACACATCCGCTCATGGGCCAACGGGCGCAACGCACTGTAAAGCTTCCAATCCGACTCGTTCATTGCTGACTCCTGCATTCCAGTCGTCTGGTTGAGGCTTTAAGAATAGCTGCCGTCGCCAAGACAAGGCTGCCAACTTTCAATTGCGCCCTCTTCAAACCTCGCGCAAACATCAACACAATCACCCGGCCGAACCGCAATAAAATCGCGATAATCCCGACTATTCGAGTATTCCTCTCAATTTTTTTCGACTGCTTGCCATCCTCAATCACGGCGGTTAGGGTTGAAGGCATGAAAACCTCTCACACCCTCATTCAGCTTCGTCAGCACCGCAGCCTGTGCCTCGTCAGTGCACGACTGCCAGGCTGAATCGCGGTGCCTCGCCCCACGCTTTTCCCCAAGAACATTGATCCACCGGCAGGCCGCCTTTTTTCGGCCCACACAATAAGGATTTCCCGATGAGCATGCTCAAAGACCCGTCTTCGAAATACCGCGCGTTCCCGACCATCGACATCCCGGACCGCACCTGGCCATCGAAGACCATCACCGCAGCGCCGATCTGGTGCAGTTCCGACCTTCGTGACGGCAACCAGTCGCTGATCGAGCCAATGGACGCGGTCAAGAAGCTGCGTTTCTGGAAGACGTTGGTGCAAGTCGGTGTGAAAGAGATCGAAGCGTCGTTCCCGGCCGCGTCGCAAACCGACTTCGACTTCGTGCGTACCCTGATCGAAGGCAACCACATCCCGGACGACACCACCATTCAGGTGCTGACCCAGGGCCGTGAAGACCTGATCGAGCGCACTTTCGAATCCCTGCGCGGGGCGAAGAAAGCCATCGTTCACTTGTACAACGCGACCTCCCCATCCTTCCGCCGCATTGTCTTCAACCAGGACAAGGAAGGTGTCAAGGCCATCGCCGTGAACGCCGCCAAGCTGTTCGTCAAATATGCCGCCCAGCAACCGGATACCCAGTGGACCTTCGAATACTCGCCGGAAACCTTCAGCGCGACCGAATTGGAGTTCGCCAAGGAAGTCTGCGACGCGGTCATCGACGTCTGGAACCCGACGCCTGAGCACAAGGTGATCCTCAACCTGCCGGCCACCGTCGAATGCGCGACCCCGAACATCTATGCCGACCAGATCGAATGGTTCGGCCGTCACATCAACCGTCGTGACAGCGTGATCATCAGCCTGCACACCCACAACGACCGTGGTACGGGCGTTGCGGCCACCGAACTGGGCCTTATGGCCGGTGCTGACCGTGTCGAAGGCTGCCTGTTCGGTAACGGCGAGCGTACCGGTAACGTCGACCTCGTGACCGTCGCGTTGAACCTCTACACCCAGGGCATTCACCCTGAGCTGGACTTCTCCGACATCGACGGCGTGCGCAAAGTCGTTGAAGAATGCAACCAGATCCAGGTGCACCCACGTCACCCCTACGTCGGCGACCTGGTTCACACCGCGTTCTCCGGCTCGCACCAGGACGCGATCCGCAAGGGCTTTGCCCAGCAGAAACCGGACGCCTTGTGGGAAGTGCCGTACTTGCCGATCGACCCGGCCGACATCGGCCGCAGCTACGAGGCGGTGATCCGCGTCAACAGCCAGTCGGGCAAGGGCGGTATCGCCTACTTGCTGGAACAGGAATACGGCATCAGCTTGCCGCGTCGCATGCAGATCGAGTTCAGCCAGGTGGTACAGCGTGAAACCGATCGCCTCGGCCTGGAGATGACCGCCCAACAGATCCACGCCTTGCTGCACAGCGAGTATTTGCAGGCCAACACCCCGTATGCGCTGGTCAGCCATCGCCTGCAGGAAGAAAACGGTCACAGTGCCGTGGAAGTGGAAGTCTCGGGCAAAGGCCAGGGCGAAACCAACCTGCACTGGCGCGGCAAGGGCAACGGCGCGCTGGAAGCGCTGGTGGCCGGCCTGCCGATCCCGGTGGAAATCATGGACTACAACGAACACGCAATCGGCGCAGGCACCAATGCCAAGGCGGCGGCCTACATCGAACTGCGTGTGAACGGTGAACGTGCGGTGCATGGCGTCGGTATCGATGAAAACATCACCACCGCGAGCTTCAAGGCCCTGTTCAGCGCGCTGAACCGCTCCCTGAGCCAGCCGGAAGCGAAAGCGGCGTAAGCGTTCGCGGCAATGCAAAAGGCCTCGAGGTGAGAACCTCGGGGCCTTTTTGTTTGCCTGGCATTTTTAGGGTGCCTGTCATGGCCTCTTCGCGAGCAGGCTCACTCCCACAGGAGGCTTCGGGTGCACACAAAATCTCTATTCACGCGATCCACTGTGGGAGTGAGCCTGCTCGCGATGAGGCCGGCTCAGGCTGCCGAGATATCAGGTGAACTCGAACGTATCAGCATCGAGATTCGCCGGAAACCGTGTGCGATAGGCTTGCAGATCCGCCGCATTCAGCACGACCTGGAACACGCCATCGGCTTCGCCGGCACTGAGCAATGTCTCACCCTGGAAATCCAGCACCTGGCTATCACCGGTGTAAGCAAAGCCTTTGCCGTCGGTACCGATGCGATTGACCGCCGCCACGTAGCACAGGTTTTCAATCGCCCGCGCTGGCAGCAAACGGTTCCAATGCTGACGACGCGCGCCGGGCCAGTTGGCGGTGTAGAGCAGCAAGTCAGTGTCTTGTGCATCGCGACTCCAGACCGGGAATCGCAAGTCATAGCAAATCAGCGGCCGCACACGCCAGCCCTTGAGCTCGAACTGCACCTGGCGCTCGCCCGGTGTGTAGTGGTTGTGCTCACCGGCCATGCGGAACAGGTGACGCTTGTCGTAGTGCCAGACTTCCCCGTCCGGCCGCGCCCACAACAGTCGATTGCGGTGGCTGCCATCAGCGGCCTGGACGATGACGCTGCCGGTGATCACCGCATCAAGTTTCGCCGCCTGGACGCGTAGCCATTTGCTGGTCGGACCGTTTTCCGCTTCGGCGAGGGTCTGCGATTCCATGGAAAAACCGGTGGTGAACATCTCCGGCAGAATGATCAGATCCGCCCCGCGAGCCTGCTCAAGCAATGGCTCGAAATGCTCCAGGTTGGCCTGACGGTCGTGCCAGGCCAGGGTGGTCTGGATCAGCGCGACGTTCAGATTGGGCAGTGCACTCAGATCACGCATAGTTTTGCCGCTGCTTCACGCAACGTCTCCTCGCGTTTGGCGAAGCACAAGCGCACCAGGCGCTGGCCTTCAGGTGGTGCCTGGTAGAAAACCGAGATCGGGATGCTCGCCACGCCATGTTCACGGGTCATCCACAGCGCCATTTCGACGTCATTGAGGTCCGGGCGGATCTGCGAATAATCGACCAACTGAAAATACGTGCCGGTCACGCGCTTGAAGCTGAAACGCGACGACGCCAGCAGATCGCAGAACAGATCGCGCTTGGCCTGGTAGAAACCCGGCAGTTCTTCGACGTGTTCAGGATGTTCGGCCATGAAGTCGGCCAAGGCGTATTGCAGCGGGGTTACGCCGCAGAAACTGACGTACTGGTGAACCTTGCGCAGCTCGGCGGTGAGCGCCGGCGGTGCGACCACGTAGCCGGTTTTCCACCCGGTGACGTGATAGGTCTTGCCGAAAGAACTGACCACGAAGGCGCGCTGATACAGCTCTTCGTGATTCAGCACGCTGACGTGAGGCACGCCGTCGAAGACCAGGTGTTCGTAGACTTCGTCACTGACGATGTAGATGTCGCGATCCCGAATCAACGCTGCCAGCCGGTCCAGCTCAGCACGGCTGATCAGCGCGCCACTCGGGTTATGCGGAGCGTTCAGCACGATCATCCGCGTGCGCGGCGTAATCGCTTCGGCGAGTTTCTCGAAGTCGATGGAAAAATCATTCAGACCCAGTTGCACATGCACGCATCGCCCACCGGCCAGCTCCACCGACGGCTCGTAGCTGTCGTAGCACGGATCGAACACGATCACTTCATCGCCGCTGTGGATAACCGCTTGAATCGCACAGAAGATCGCTTGAGTGGCTCCCGGAGTGACCGTCACTTCATGGTCGGCATCCACGCTGACGCCGTAGGTGCGGGCGATCTTCGCCGAAATCTGCTGACGCAGCGCCGGCAGGCCGGTCATCGGTGAATATTGGTTGTGGCCATTGGCAATGTGTCGACCGACCGCATCGCACAGGGCTTGCGGTGCATCGAAATCAGGAAACCCCTGGGACAGGTTGATCGCCCCGGTTTGCGCCGCGAGCTGAGACATCTGAGTGAAGATAGTGATGCCGACATTCGGCAGCTTACTGGTGATCATCGGTAGCCCCTTGCAGGTGAGCTGCAAGTTTCAAGCTGCAAGCTGCAAGTGGTCAAGCAACAAACCATCAGACACAAAAAAGGGCTCTGACTTGAGCCCTTTTCTGCAGTGACTTGAAGCTTGCAGCTTGAAACTTAAAGCTGCTTCTATTTCTTATCGCGGCGCTTTTTGTCGGCCTTTTTGTGGTGCGACATCATGCGACGCTTCTTGTTGACCTGACGGTCGGTGAGCGTGGTCTTTTTGCCTTCGAACGGGTTCTCGCCGCCCTTGAACTCGATGCGGATCGGCGTACCGACCAGCTTCAAGACACGACGGTAAGTGTTTTCCAGATAACGGACGTAAGACTTCGGCACCTTCTCGATCTGGTTACCGTGGATCACGATGATCGGCGGGTTCGCACCACCCAAGTGGGCATAACGAAGCTTGATCCGGCGGTTGTTGACCATCGGCGGCGCGTGCTCGCTGACCGCATCTTCCAGGATCGTGGTCAGGCGGTTGGTTGGCCAGCGGGTAACCGCGGACTTGAACGAGTTCTGTACAGAGGCATAGAGGTTGCCCACGCCCGTACCGTGCAGGGCCGAGATGAAGTGGATGTCGGCGTAGTCGACGAAGAACAGTCGACGTTGCAGCTCGACCTTCACGAAGTCACGCTCGCTCGGCGTCATGCCGTCCCACTTGTTGATCGCGATCACCAGCGCACGACCCGACTCAATGGCGAAGCCCAGCAGGTTGAGATCGTGATCGACCACGCCCTCGCGGGCGTCCATCACAAAGATCACCACGTTGGCGTCTTTGATCGCTTGCAGGGTTTTGACCACGGAGAACTTTTCGACTTCTTCGTGGATCTTGCCGCGCTTGCGCACACCGGCGGTGTCGATCAGCGTGTACTTCTCGTCGTTACGCTCGAACGGGATGTAGATGCTGTCACGAGTGGTACCAGGCTCGTCATAGACGATAACCCGGTCTTCACCGAGCATGCGATTGACCAGGGTCGACTTGCCGACGTTCGGGCGGCCGATGATGGCGATCTTGATCCCGTCTTTTTCGCTAGGGCCAGGAATGCGCTTGGCTTCCTCGCCTTCGGCAACGATCTCTTCCTCGCCTTCTTCCTGTTCGTCATCGTCTTTCGGGAAGTCGCTCAGGGCGATTTCCAGCATCTGGGTGATGCCACGACCGTGGGCGCCGGCGATCGGAATCGCGTGGCCCATACCCAACGGGGCGAACTCGGCGCGGGCCATTTCAGGGTCGATGTTGTCGACCTTGTTGGCAACCACGTAGGAACGCTTGTTACGTTTGCGCAAATGCTCGGCGATCATCTGGTCGGCGGCGGTAAAACCGGCCTTGGCATCTACCAGGAACAGAACGACATCCGCTTCTTCAATGGCCAGCAACGACTGCTCGGCCATTTTTTCGTCCATACCGTGCTCGTCACCGGAGATACCGCCGGTGTCGACCAGAATGTAGGAACGCCCTTGCCACTTGGCCTCACCGTATTGGCGATCACGGGTCAGACCGGACAAGTCGCCGACGATGGCGTCGCGAGTCCTGGTCAGGCGGTTGAACAAGGTGGACTTGCCGACGTTCGGTCGGCCCACCAGGGCGATTACGGGAACCATGCGGCTCTCCACTTCGTTATTTCAGAAAATACAAAAGCCGCTGCGAGGCAGCGGCTGGTGCTCGGGGCAGCGCTTGAAGGCGCCGCAAGCCTTGCAGAACAAGGCCGCCTGGGGGTTAAACCCCAAGCATAGTCAAACCTTTACTTAATGGTCAGGGCTTCCAGTTTGCCACTGTTGCCATACACATAAATCGTGTCACCCACCACCAGCGGACGGGCACGCAGGCCGTCGCTGTCGATGCGCTCGCGGCCGACGAAACGACCGTCCACCTGGCTCAGCAGGTGCAGGTAGCCTTCCATATCGCCGACTGCAACGTAGCTGGAGAACACTTCCGGAGCCGACAGTTGACGACGAGCCAGCGAATCGTTGCTCCACAAGGCTGTGGTGGAACGTTCGTCGACGCCTTCAACGGTACCCGAAGACAGGCTCACGTAAACGCTGCCAAAACCCTGCGCGACGCCGGCATAGCTGGAAGCATCACGCTGCCAGAGCTGACGACCGCTTTGCAGGTCCAGTGCCGCAACGCGACCCTGGTAGCTGGCGACGTACAGCGTTTCGCCGGACAGCAGCAGGCCACCGTCGATATCGACCACACGCTCCAGTTCCGAACGACCTTGTGGAATCGCGACCCGTTGTTCCCACACCGGCACGCCGTTGGAAATATCGAGAGCGACCACTTTACCGGTCGACAGGCCAGCCACCGCGAGGCGGTTGGTGACGATCGGTGCGCTGGTGCCGCGCAAGGTCAGGACCGCAGGCGTGCTGTCATACAACCAGCGCTGGGTGCCGGTGGCGGCATCCAGACCAATCAGACGGTCGTCCTGAGTCTGAACCACAACCACGTCACCGTTGTTGGCCGGCGGTGCGAGTACTTCGCTGGACACGCGAGCGCGCCATTTCTCTTCACCATTGATCGCATCCAGAGCAACGATTTCGCCCTTGATGGTGCCGAACATGACCAGACCGTAACCCACGCCAACGGCGCCGGAAACAGGCAGTTCAAGGTCCTTCTTCCATTTGACGTCGCCGTTGCTGCGATCCAGCGCCATCACCACACCGGTGACGTCGGCAGCATAGATGGTATCGCCTTCGATCGCCGGAACCAGCATGTTGTAGGTTTCGCCCTGACCGTCACCGATCGAACGACTCCACTGCTTCTGCAGAACCACTTCTTCTTTGAAGTCGGTCAACTCGGCCGGTGGCAATTCTTTTTTGCTGTTGCTGCTGCAACCCGCGGCCAAAATGGCCAGAGCCAGCAATGCTGCATGTTTCCAACGGATCACGTCACGCATCCCCTTTGGCCAGGTCGTCCAGCTTGATTTGTAGGCCACCGACCGCCGCTTCATCCGACAGTGCCGCCTTGGCTTTTTGATACGCCGTGTTTGCTTCGTCGGTACGACCCAACTGCACCAGCAGGTCGCCTTTGAGTTCTTCGCGCGTGGCCAGGAATGCCTTGTCAGCATCGCCTTCGAGCAGCTTCAGGGCCTCATCGACCTTGTTCTGCGCCGCCAGTACCTGCGCCAGACGCTGACGGGCGATTTCGCCCAGCGCCGGGTTGGCCGGTTTTGCCACGATGGCTTTCAGCTCGGTGGCCGCGTCGTCCAGCTTGCCGCTGTCGACCGCGACTTTTGCCACGAACAAGCTGCCGTACTGTGCATAGGCGCTACCGCCGAACTCGCTGTTGAGCTTGCCGGCCAGGTCCGAAACACGGGCGGCATCAGGCTTGCCGTCAGGCGTCAGCGTGGTTTCGAGCAGTTGCTGATAGAGAATCGAGGCGCCTTGCGACTGATTGCTCTGATACTTCTGAAAGGCCTGCCAGCCGAACACGATGACCAGCGCCAACAGGCCGCCAGTGACCAGGGGCTTGCCGTTACGTGTCCACCAGTCCTTAAAATCTGCCAGGTTTTCGTCTTCGGTACTCGACACCCCAATACTCCTTAATCGCTAAATCGGCTGTTTATGACAGCTTCAACCCTGCACGACGCAGGTGGCCAGGTGTGCAGCAAGCGCATCCCAGGCAATGCTTTGTTGTTCGCCCTGGCCACGCAGGGGTTTGAAACCTACCACTTGCTGGGCCATTTCGTCGTCACCGAGGATCAGCGCATACAGCGCACCGCTCTTGTCGGCCTTCTTGAACTGGCTTTTGAAGCTGCCCGCGCCGGCATTGACTTGCAGGCGCAGGTTGGGCAATTGATCACGTACACGTTCACTCAGGGCCAGACCGGCCAGCTCGGCGGCTTCTCCGAAGGCGCAGAGGTAAACGTCGACCTGACGGGAGATTTCTTCCGGAATCTGCTCCAGGGTTTCAAGCAACAGCACCAGGCGCTCGATACCCATGGCGAAACCGACGCCCGGGGTTGGCTTGCCACCCATCTGCTCCACCAGACCGTCGTAACGACCACCGGCACACACGGTGCCCTGGGCGCCCAACTTGTCGGTGACCCATTCGAAAACGGTCTTGCTGTAGTAATCCAGCCCGCGAACCAGCTTCGGGTTGATCACGTAAGGAATGCCGGCGGTGTCCAGACGAGCCTTCAGGCCCTCGAAGTGCACACGGGATTCTTCGTCCAGGTAGTCGGCCATTTTCGGCGCATCGACCAGCACGGCTTGCGTGTCGGCGTTCTTGGTATCGAGCACCCGCAAAGGGTTGGTTTTCAGACGGCGCTGGCTGTCTTCGTCCAGCTTGTCCAGACGGGACGAGAGGAACTCGACCAGCGCTTCGCGATAACGAGCACGGGACTCGGCGGTGCCCAGGCTGTTGAGCTCAAGCTTGACCGCATCACGGATGCCCAGCTCGCCCCACAGGCGCCAGGTCAGCACGATCAGCTCGGCGTCGATGTCCGGACCGTCGAGGTTGAAGACCTCGCAACCGATCTGGTGGAACTGGCGATAACGGCCTTTTTGAGGACGTTCGTGACGGAACATCGGGCCGATGTACCAAAGTTTCTGCACCTGACCACCGCCGGTGATGCCGTGCTCGAGCACAGCACGCACGCAGGCCGCCGTGCCTTCAGGGCGCAGGGTCAGGGAATCGCCGTTGCGGTCGTCGAAGGTGTACATCTCTTTTTCGACGATGTCGGTCACTTCACCAATGGAGCGCTTGAACAGCTCGGTGAACTCGACGATCGGCATGCGGATCTGCTTGTAACCGTAGTTATCCAGCAGACGCGAGACGGTGCCCTCGAAATGACGCCACAGCGGGGTCTGTTCGGGCAGGATGTCGTTCATGCCACGTATGGCTTGCAGAGACTTGCTCACTATAAATCCTTAAATTCGTTCGATCAGCCGCGGGCGATTACTGCCGCGTCGGCTTCGACCTTTTCGGCCGCTTTCTGGCGGATCAAGCGTTCAAGCTCATCCACCAGATTGTCATTCGTCAGTTTCTGCGACGGCTTGCCGTCGATGTAAATCAGGTTTGGCGTGCCGCCGGTCAAGCCGATATGGGCTTCCTTGGCTTCACCCGGCCCGTTGACCACGCAACCGATGACCGCGACATCCAGCGGCACCAGCAGATCTTCGAGGCGCCCTTCCAGCTCGTTCATGGTTTTGACCACATCGAAATTCTGCCGCGAGCAGCTCGGGCAGGCGATGAAGTTGATGCCACGGGAACGCAGGTGCAGGGATTTGAGAATGTCGTAGCCGACTTTCACTTCCTCGACCGGGTCGGCCGCCAACGAGATGCGAATAGTATCGCCAATCCCTTCGGCGAGCAGCATACCGAGGCCCACGGCGGATTTCACCGTGCCTGAGCGCAAACCACCGGCTTCGGTGATGCCCAGGTGCAGCGGCTGGACGATTTCCTTGGCCAGCAGACGGTAGGCGGCGACGGCCATGAACACGTCGGAGGCCTTCACGCTGACCTTGAAGTCCTGGAAATTCAGGCGTTCAAGGTGCTCGACGTGACGCAGGGCAGACTCGACCAGCGCCGCCGGGGTCGGCTCGCCGTATTTCTTTTGCAGGTCTTTTTCCAGGGAACCGGCGTTGACGCCGATGCGGATCGGGATCCCGCGATCACGGGCGGCATCGACCACCGCGCGCACGCGGTCTTCACGACCGATGTTGCCCGGGTTGATCCGCAGGCAATCAACGCCCAGTTCGGCGACGCGCAGCGCAATCTTGTAGTCGAAGTGGATGTCGGCAACCAACGGCACCTTGACCAATTGCTTGATCTTGCCGAAGGCTTCGGCGGCATCCATGTCCGGCACGGAAATCCGCACGATATCGACACCAGCGGCTTCCAGACGATTGATCTGGGCCACGGTGGCGGCCACGTCATTGGTGTCGCTGTTCGTCATGCTCTGAACAGCGATGGGCGCATCGCCGCCCACGGGCACGTTACCGACCCAGATCTTGCGGGATTCGCGACGTTTGATTGGAGATTCGCCGTGCATGACTTATTGACCCAACTTCAGGCGAGCAGTCTCGCCACTGGTGAACGGAGCGACATCAACCGCCTGCCCGTTGTAGCTGACCTGCGCGCCACGGGCGAAGCCCAGACGCACGGCAAACGGTGGCTTGCCGCTGACGGAAACACTTTCGCCTTTACGCTTCAGACCGCTCAACAGCACTTTGCCGGTGCCATCGGTCACTTGCGTCCAGCAATCGGCGGTGAACTGCAGTTGAACCTGACCTTGGCCGGCAACCGGAGCTGCCGGTGCTGCCGGTGCTGCCGGTGCTGGAGCGGGGATGGTCGGCGTCACCGAAGCGCTTGCAGGCGGAGTTGATACAACAGGAGCCGTCGGAGCCGGCGCTACGGGAGTCGCGACAACCGGAGCGCTGCTGTGCGCCGGTGCAGCAGGCGCTGGGACAACGGGCGCAGTCGGCGCGGCGGCAGGCGCAGTGGCTTCAGTCCCGGCCGGTGCTTCAGTGGCGTTTTCGGCTTGCGGCAACGCCAGCGCGGTTGCCCCGTCAACCTGACTTTCCGCGACGGCCTGGTCTTCCGGCTCGTCCAGCGGATGGATCTGGGTGGTGCCATCAGCACCTTCGACTTCGACGTGTTCCGGGCTCGGGGTGATCAGGTCCTTGGTGCGCTGGGAGGTTTGATCCTGCCACCAGACAAAACCACCGCCAATCACTGCGATCAGCAACAGCAGGCTGACAATGCGCAAAATAGTGTGGGAAACCCGAACCGGTTCTTCGATACGCCCCAGGCTGTGGACGTTGCTGCCCTGAGAGTCGGTGCCGGTGGATTGGTCGAACTGCTGGACCAGAACGGTCTGGTCCATGCCCAACAATTTGGCATACGCGCGAATATAACCGCGAGCAAAGGTGTGCCCCGGCAGCTTGTCGAAAGCGCCGGCTTCCAGATTACTCAAGGAATTAACGGTGAGGTTGAGCTTGAGGGCCACTTCAGCCAGCGACCAGCCATTGCTTTCGCGGGCCTGGCGCAAAGTCTCACCGGGGTTAACGCGATTCGCTGCTACAACTTCGGGATGCGCCGCTTTCATCATTGCTCCGACAGGTATTGCTGATATTCCGGCGTACCGGGATAGAGTCGTTTTAGTTGCAGGCCAAAACTGGCGGCCTTGTCGCGATCTTCAAACACTTTTGCCAGCCGAACGCCGAGCAATAGACTACGTGCATTTTGCTCGGTGAGCAGGCTAAAACGATCGTAATAGTCACGCGCGGGCACATAATGCCTGTCTTCGAAGGACAACTCAGCCATTTCCAGCAATGCACGCGGTTGTTGGCGGTTCAAACGCAGGGCTTTTTCCAGTTGCTGCTGGGCCAGATCACGCTGACCCAGCTTCGAAGCGGTCATGCCCAGGTTCTCGAACACCCGCGAACGCTCAGGATACAGGGTATCGGCGGCGGCCTGTTCAAAGCGCTCGTAAGCCTCTTTGTAACGTTTTTCTTCGAAAAGAAAGCTGCCGTAGTTGTTCAGGATTCGAGCATCGTCGGGGCGGGAAGACAGCGCCTTGCGAAAGTGCTGGTCTGCCAGTTCAGGTTCCATTTCAGCCTGAAACACCAACCCAAGCGCCGCATTGGCATCCGGGTCCGAGTCATCCAGATCCAAGGCTTTCTTCAACGGCACTTTCGCCCGTTCGGTCATGCCTTGCTGCAAGTACCCCAAGCCCAGTTGCACATAGGCAGCACGCGCTTCATCGCGACCTTTGCTGGTTTTCATCGGGTTGAAATCGCCCGACAGGACGCAACCAGCACACAGGCTGGCCAACAGCAGAAGCAGCGCAAAGCGCAGGGACATAGAGATCCTCTCTTGATTTATTCCGCAGCGTTTTGAGCCATATCGTTCTCGGCGTTCAACTCACGCACGGCGATATAACGTTCGCTGCGACGGGTGCGATCCAGCACCTGCCCTACCAATTGGCCACACGCGGCATCGATGTCTTCACCGCGGGTGGTGCGCACGGTGACATTGAAGCCGGCATGGTGAAGCTGATCCTGGAAACGGCGAATCGCGTTGTTGCTCGGGCGCTCGTAACCGGAATGCGGGAACGGGTTAAACGGAATCAGGTTGATCTTGCACGGGATGTTCTTGAGCAACTCGATCATCTCAACGGCATGTTCAACCTTGTCGTTGATGTCCTTGAGCAAGGTGTACTCGATGGTCAGCACGCGCTTTTCGCCCAGGGACGACATGTAGCGCTGGCACGACTCGAGCAGCATCTTAAGCGGATACTTCTTGTTGATCGGCACCAATTGGTTACGCAATGCGTCGTTTGGTGCGTGCAGCGACAACGCCAGGGAGACGTCAATGTGCTTGGACAGCTCATCGATCATCGGCACCACGCCCGAAGTGGACAGGGTCACGCGGCGCTTGGAGATCCCGTAGCCCAGGTCATCCATCATCAGATGCATGGCGGCCACGACGTTGTCGAAGTTCAGCAGCGGCTCACCCATGCCCATCATCACCACGTTGGTGATGGCACGGTCGGCGGTCGCCGGGATGCTGCCGAACGATTTATTGGCAATCCACACCTGGCCGATGACTTCAGCGGCGGTGAGGTTGCTGTTGAAACCTTGCTTGCCGGTGGAGCAGAAACTGCAATCCAGGGCACAGCCTGCCTGGGACGAAACGCACAAAGTGCCGCGCTTGCCCTGGGGAATGTAAACGGTCTCGACGCAGCTGCCGGACGCCACGCGCACTACCCATTTACGGGTACCGTCGGTGGAGATGTCCTCGCTGACGACTTCAGGACCGCGAACTTCGGCAATAGCCTTGAGCTTGTCGCGCAAGGCCTTGCTGACGTTCGTCATGGCGTCGAAATCATCGACGCCAAGGTGGTGAATCCATTTCATTACCTGACCGGCACGGAAACGCTTCTCCCCGATTGAGTCGAAGAATTTTTCCATTTCCAGCTGAGTCAGACCCAGCAGGTTGGTTTTTACAGTCGATGTAGTCATGGATTCACCTTCACTCATAAGCCAATGCTTAGCGAGTGGTTACTTCAGTAGCTGCGAAGAAGTACGAGATTTCGCGAGCAGCAGCGGCTTCGGAGTCCGAACCGTGTACAGCGTTGGCATCGATGGAGTCAGCGAAGTCAGCACGGATGGTGCCGGCAGCAGCTTCTTTAGGGTTGGTAGCGCCCATCAGCTCACGGTTCAGAGCGATAGCGTTTTCGCCTTCCAGAACCTGAACGACAACTGGACCGGAGATCATGAAAGCAACCAGGTCGCCGAAGAAACCACGAGCGCTGTGCTCAGCGTAGAAGCCTTCAGCTTCGGCTTTGGACAGTTGCTTCATTTTCGAAGCTACAACCTTCAGGCCGGCTTTTTCGAAACGAGTGGTGATCTCGCCGATGACGTTTTTTGCAACAGCGTCAGGCTTGATGATGGAGAAAGTACGTTGAACAGCCATGGTGTAACTCCAGAAACGGTAATTTGCGAAAAATTAAACCCGCGAATTATACGCGGGTTCTTTGGTATTGCCTAACTGCATACGGCGCAGACTCAGTCTGCTTCTTCGATCCAGGCGGCCTGAATGGCTTCAAGTACCTTCTCGCCACCGCGGGTCGGATCATCACGGAACTCCGGCAATGCCAGCACCCATTTGTGCAGATCGACGAAGTTCACATAACGCGGATCCACTTCCGGCCGGGATTCAGCCAGCTGGATCGCGATTTCCAGCACATCAACCCATTTCAGACTCATGACGTTTCCTTGAATCAGTGCGGCGCTTCGGCCGCATGGTTGAGCGAGTACTTCGGAATTTCGACGGTCAGGTCTTCAGTCCCGACTTTTGCCTGACAGGCCAGGCGTGAGTGGGGCTCCAGCCCCCAAGCCTTATCAAGATAGTCTTCTTCCAGCTCATCGGCCTCTTCCAGCGAGTCAAAGCCCTCGCGAATCAGGCAATGGCAGGTGGTGCAGGCGCAGACGCCGCCGCAAGCGCTTTCCATCTCGATATGGTGTTCGTGAGCCAGTTCGAGGATGGAGATGCCGGGTTCAGCCTCCACAACCATGCCGTCCGGGCAAAACTTCTCGTGTGGCAGAAAAATGACCTGCGGCATCGTTATTCCTCAATCTCATTCAAGTTGCGCCCCGCCAGCGCGGCTTTCACCGTTGAGTCCAGGCGGCGGGCAGCAAAAGCGTCGGTCACTTGCGACAGACGCTTGGTCTGCTGCTCGATGGCGAAACCATCGGTACCTTTCATCAGTTCGGTCAGTTCCTGCATCTGCAACTCGATGACCATGCGCTCTTCGGCGTCGAGCAAGCGCTCACCGTCGACATCAAGGGCAGCCTGCACCGCTTCGATCAGGCGCTGGGCGTCGACCTGCTGCTCACGCAACACACGGGCGACCTTGTCGTCGTTGGCGTGCTGGAACGATTCCTTGAGCATTTTGGCGATTTCGCCGTCGGTCAGACCGTACGACGGCTTGACCTGAATGCTGGCCTCGACGCCTGAACCCAACTCGCGAGCGGAGACACTGAGCAGACCGTCGGCATCGACCTGGAACGTCACGCGGATTTTCGCGGCACCGGCGACCATGGCCGGAATGCCGCGCAATTCGAAGCGCGCCAGGGAACGGCAGTCGCTGATCAGCTCACGCTCGCCCTGCAGCACGTGAATCGCCATGGCCGACTGGCCGTCTTTGTAAGTCGTGAAGTCCTGGGCGCGGGCAACGGGGATGGTGGTGTTGCGTGGAATCACCTTCTCCATCAGGCCGCCCATGGTTTCCAGCCCCAGGGACAACGGAATGACGTCGAGCAAGAGCAATTCGCCGCCATCGCGCTTGTTGCCAGCCAACGTATCGGCCTGGATCGCAGCCCCAATGGCCACCACTTGATCCGGATCGATTTCAGTCAGCGGCTGGCGACCAAAGGCTTCAGCGACGGCTTCACGAACGCGAGGCACGCGCGTCGAGCCGCCGACCATGACCACAGCGTGCACTTCGTCCAGCTCGATGCCGGAATCACGCACCGCGCGGCGGCAGGCTTTCAGGCTGCGGGCGACCATTGGCTCGATCAGCGCATCGAAGGCTTCGCGGGTCAGTTGCGCTTTCCAGTCGCCGTAAGCGACTTCAACCGTCGAGGCATTGGTCAGGGCTTCTTTGGCCGCACAAGCGGTTTGCAGCAGATGGCGCTGAGCACCCGGGTCGAGGTCGGCGGACAAGCCGGCGCTCTCGATGATCCAGCCAGCGATGGCGTGGTCAAAGTCATCGCCACCCAAGGCGCTATCGCCACCGGTAGCGAGGACTTCGAATACACCGCCCGTCAGGCGCAGGATCGAAATATCAAACGTACCGCCACCCAGGTCGTAAATCGCGACCAGGCCTTCGGCATGCTGATCCAGACCGTAAGCCACTGCGGCTGCGGTCGGTTCATTGAGCAAACGCAGCACGTTCAGACCGGCCAGCTTGGCCGCATCCTTGGTCGCTTGACGCTGAGCATCATCGAAATAGGCCGGAACGGTGATCACCGCGCCCACCAACTCGCCGCCCAATGCCGCTTCAGCACGCTGACGCAGCACCTTGAGGATATCGGCGGAGACTTCGACCGGGCTTTTCGGCCCCTGAATCGTGTCGATGAACGGCATGTGCGACTCGCCACCGACAAAGCGGTACGGCAGTTGGTCGCCCAATTGCTTGACGTCGGACAGACCACGACCCATCAAGCGCTTGACCGACAGCACGGTGTTCAAAGGATCGGTAGCGGCCGCCAGCTTGGCGGACTCGCCGACTTCGACGCGATCGGCGTGGTAGCGCACGGCGGACGGCAGGATGACCTGCCCTTCGGCGTCGGCCAGAGGCTCGGAAAGACCACTGCGCAACGCAGCGACCAGCGAATTGGTAGTGCCCAAGTCGATCCCCACAGCCAGACGACGCTGGTGCGGTTGAGGACTTTGGCCGGGTTCGGCGATCTGCAGTAGGGCCATCGTTATCAGGACTTATCTGTATATCAGGCGTGCGACCGGAGCGGCACTGGGTTAATCGTCGAGGCGCTCTTCTAACTGGCGCACTTCGTAGGTGAGCTTGTCGAGGAACTGCATGCGCCGCATCAGGCGTTCGGCCTGCTCACGTTGCGCTGCATCATCCCAACAGGCTGCGAAGCTTTCGTTCAGTTCATCCTGAGCCGTCTTCAGGCGACGCTTGAACACTGCAACACCCGCCAGGTCGGCGCTGTCTTGCAGGTCTTCGAGCTCTTCACGCAATTCCATCTGCTGCAGAAGGAATTCCGGATCATGCACCGTGACCTCCAGCGGCAGCTCGCCTCCATTCAAAGCGAGCAGGTATCGCGCGCGCTTTGGGGGACTTTTGAGCGTCTGATAGGCCTCGTTGAGGCTCGCGGATTGCTCCAGCGCCAGCCGCTGCTCGCGCTCGGAAGCGTCTGCAAAGCGGTCCGGATGAACACCGCGCGCCAACTCACGATAGCGCGTGGCCAACTGATCGAGATCCAGACGGAAGCTCGGCTGCAGTTCAAATAAAGCGAAATGACAAGGAGTACCCACGAGCAGCCTCAGATGTTGAAGCTTTCGCCGCAGCCACATTCACCGCGCACGTTGGGGTTGTTGAACTTGAAGCCTTCGTTCAACCCTTCCTTGACGAAATCGAGTTCGGTGCCGTCCAGGTAGGCCAGGCTTTTCGGGTCGATGATCACTTTCTCGCCGTGACTTTCGAACACCTGATCCTCTGCAACCACCTCGTCGACAAACTCCAGCACGTAGGCAAGGCCGGAACAACCTGTGGTGCGAACACCCAGGCGAATCCCCTCACCTTTGCCGCGCCCGTTAAGGGAGCGTCGCACGTGTTGAGCAGCCGCTTCTGTCATGCTGATAGCCATCGTTGACTCCTTACTCGTCGCTTAATGCTTAGATCAAGCCTTTCTTCTGCTTGTAGTCGCGAACGGCCGCTTTGATAGCGTCTTCAGCGAGTACGGAGCAGTGAATTTTTACCGGCGGCAGTGCCAGTTCTTCGGCCAGCTGAGTGTTCTTGATGGTCTCTGCTTCATCCAGAGTCTTGCCTTTCATCCACTCGGTCGCCAGGGAGCTGGAGGCGATCGCCGAACCGCAACCATAGGTCTTGAACTTGGCGTCTTCGATGATGCCTTGCTCGTTGACCTTGATCTGCAGGCGCATCACATCGCCGCACGCCGGAGCGCCGACCATGCCGGTGCCGACATCAGGGTCTTCCGCGTCCATCTTGCCGACGTTGTGCGGGTTTTCGTAGTGGTCGATGACCTTTTCGCTGTAAGCCATGATTCTTAATCCTCACTCATCAGAGAGTCGCTCTTGAGCCCTGAAAACCTTGGTTTTGCAGGGCCGGTTTGCGGCGACTTGAAATCAGTGTGCCGCCCACTCGATTTTCGAAATGTCGACACCGTCTTTGTACATGTCCCACAGCGGCGACAGGGTGCGCAGCTTGGTAACGGCCTCGCAGACTTTCTGCGCGGCGTAGTCGATTTCTTCTTCGGTGGTGAAACGGCCGAAGGTGAAACGGATCGAGCTATGGGCCAGTTCGTCGTTGCGGCCCAGGGCGCGCAGTACATACGAAGGCTCAAGCGATGCCGAGGTGCAGGCCGAACCGGACGAAACCGCCAGATCCTTGAGCGCCATGATCAGCGACTCGCCTTCAACGTAGTTGAAGCTCAGGTTCAGGTTGTGCGGTACGCGGGCGGTCATGCTGCCGTTGATGTACAGCTCTTCCAGGCCTTCGACCTGCTTGAAGAAACGGTCGCTCAGGGCTTTGATACGGATGTTCTCGGCCGCCATGTCTTCCTTGGCTACGCGGAACGCTTCACCCATGCCGACGATCTGGTGGGTCGCCAGGGTGCCGGAACGCATGCCACGCTCGTGACCGCCGCCGTGCATGGTCGCTTCGATGCGAACACGCGGCTTGCGGCTGACGTACAGCGCGCCGATGCCTTTAGGGCCGTAGGTTTTGTGGGCAGAGAACGACATCAGGTCGACTTTCAGCTTCTGCAAGTCAATCTCGACCTTGCCAGTGGACTGAGCGGCGTCGACGTGGAACAGAATACCCTTGGAGCGGGTCAGTTCGCCGATGGCTGCGATGTCGTTGATGGTGCCGATTTCGTTGTTCACGTGCATGACCGAGACCAGGATGGTGTCGTCGCGCAGGGCGGCTTCGATCATCGCTGGCGTAACCAGGCCGTCAGTCTGAGGCTCGAGGTAGGTCACTTCGAAACCTTCACGCTCCAGTTGGCGCATGGTGTCGAGGACAGCCTTGTGCTCAATCTTGGTGGTGATCAGGTGTTTGCCTTTGGTCGCATAGAAATGCGCCGCACCCTTGATTGCCAGGTTGTCGGACTCGGTGGCACCGGAGGTCCAGACGATTTCACGCGGGTCGGCGTTAACCAGGTCAGCGACCTGACGACGAGCGTTTTCGACGGACTCTTCAGCTTTCCAGCCGAACACGTGGGAACGGGACGCCGGGTTACCGAAGTTTCCGTCGACCAGCAGGCATTCACTCATCTTTTGCGCAACACGCGGATCAACCGGGGTGGTCGCAGAGTAATCAAGGTAAATCGGCAATTTCATGGACTATCTCCTAATCAGGCTGGCTGGCGTACCGCTTTGCTCTCTGGCTGTCATTCGACGGCGGACGCTTCAATCTTGTCCAGGCGTGGCGCCTTGCTGTTGCAACGGCGCTGGTCCTGACGCTGGGCTACTTCTTGCACCTCACGGCGAGTTACAAGGTCAGCCAAGCTGATACCGCTCAGAAATTCGTGAATCTGCAGGCTCAGATCGCACCACAAGTGGTGGGTCAGGCAGGTGTCGCCTTGATGGCAATCACCCTGGCCCTGGCATTTGGTTGCATCGACCGATTCGTTCACCGCATCGATCACCTGGGCGACCTGGATGCCCTGCATGTCGCGGGACAGTTGGTAGCCACCGCCCGGGCCACGAACGCTGGAGACCAGATTGCTGCGGCGCAATTTGGCGAAAAGCTGTTCGAGGTAGGACAGGGAGATGCCTTGGCGCTCGGAGATATCGGCCAGGGACACCGGCCCGTGCTGCGCGTGCAACGCCAGGTCGAGCATGGCGGTTACGGCGTATCGGCCTTTTGTAGTCAGTCGCATGGACAATTACCACGGAGTTCGGAATGGGGCGAGTATGCAATTCCCGAGTATTTAAGTCAACTATAAGACCTAGTACTTTAGTCAGGATTACCCGCAAAAGAGCGCGCGCATCATAGCAAAGGCTGGCCGCGTACAGCCAGCAGTACCGCGTTATCGTTCTTCGCGGGCAAGCCTCGCCCCTACAGGGGTCGCGCCAAGGCTTGCCCGCGAAGGGGTCGGCGCGGTTTAGCTGGCCTGGCTCTGATCCTTGTCCTTCACACAGGCAAAGTCTTCTTCGCGCAGCTCAGGCAGATCTTTCGCACAGTAATTACTGCCCAGGTCCTTCAACGCTCCGCACATCCCCTCCAGACGGCCATCGACTGCCTGCAGGTGATCGAGCAATTGGTTGATAGCCCGCGCCACCGGGTCAGGCATGTCTTCGCCAACACCGTAGGCATCGAAACCGATCTTCTCGGCCATGGCCTTGCGCTTGGCGTCCTGCTCTTCATCGGACTTGACGATGATCCGCCCCGGAATCCCGACCACCGTGGCCCCGGCCGGAACCGCCTTGGTCACGACGGCGTTGGAACCGACCTTGGCACCCGCGCCCACCGTGAACGGACCGAGGACCTTGGCGCCCGCCCCGACCACCACGCCATCTTCCAGCGTCGGGTGACGCTTGCCCTTGTTCCAGCTGGTACCACCCAACGTCACGCCCTGATAAAGGGTGACATCGTTGCCGATCTCGGCGGTCTCGCCAATGACGATGCCCATGCCATGGTCAATAAAGAAGCGACGACCGACCTTGGCGCCGGGATGAATCTCGATCCCGGTCAGCCAGCGACCGAAGTTAGAGACAACCCGCGCCAGCCACTTCCAACCCATACCCCACAGGGCCGATGACAGGCGATGGATCCAGATGGCGTGCATGCCGGGGTAGCAGGTCAGGACTTCAAAGGCGTTGCGCGCTGCCGGGTCACGATGGAAAACACTCTGGATATCTTCACGCAAACGCTCGAACATTTTTAATCCTTCCGCTTTAGAAGCTCGCCACGGGCCGCTTTCTGGGTTTCCGTGAGGATGCCACGCAATATATTCATTTCCGCCCGGCTGACCGAGCTGCGACCGTACAACCGGCGCAGGCGCGCCATCAAGTGCCGTGGTTTTTCCGGGTCGAGGAATTCGATGGCCACCAGGGTTTGCTCCAGGTGCTCATAGAATCGCTCCAGCTCATCCATGGTCGCCAGCTCACCACTTTTGGTGGACGCCACCTCATCCTTCTCGACCTTGCTCGGCTGGCCTTGGGCCGCGAGCCAGGACATGCGCACTTCATAACTCAACACCTGCACCGCTGCCCCAAGGTTCAGCGAACTGAACTCAGGGTCTGATGGGATGTGCACGTGATAATGACATCGCTGCAGCTCTTCATTGGTCAGGCCGGAATCTTCACGACCAAAGACCAAGGCAATCTCGGCACCCGATGCCGCTTCCTCGACCACCTTCACACCGCATTCGCGGGGATCGAGCAACGGCCAGGGGATGCGACGGTCACGGGCGCTGGTGCCAAGCACCAGATTGCAGCCGACCAAGGCATCTTCCAAGGTGGCGACGACTTGCGCGTTTTCAAGGATGTCCCCGGCGCCGGAAGCACGGGCATCGGCCTCGTGGTGCGGGAACAACCGCGGTTCGACCAGCACCAGCCGCGACAGGCCCATGTTCTTCATGGCACGCGCAGCCCCGCCGATGTTGCCGGGGTGGCTGGTATTGACCAGGACGACACGAATGTTATGCAGCACGGGAGGCGTTCTCGAACACAAATTTGGGAGCAGAATCTTACAGTTGATCCTACCGTTAAGCTATGAAAGCGAACACCAACCTTCACCTGTAGAAAAGTTCTGATAGAATGCCCGGCTTTCTTTAACAACCTTAGGTGACACATCCATGCAGCCCATGCTGAATATCGCGCTGCGCGCCGCCCGCAGCGCCAGTGAATTGATCTTCCGCTCCATCGAGCGCCTGGATACCATCAAGGTCGACGAAAAAGACGCCAAGGATTATGTATCCGAGGTGGATCGCGCCGCCGAACAGAAAATCATCGACGCGCTGCGCAAGGCCTACCCGAATCACTCGATCCTGGGTGAAGAAACCGGCATGCACGCCGGCACCGGGATTGAAGGCGAAGAATACCTGTGGATCATCGATCCGCTGGACGGCACCACCAACTTCCTGCGCGGCATTCCTCACTTCGCTGTCAGCATCGCCTGCAAATACCGCGGTCGCCTGGAGCACGCTGTTGTTCTGGACCCGGTTCGCCAGGAAGAATTCACCGCCAGCCGTGGTCGCGGCGCCCAACTGAACGGTCGTCGCCTGCGCGTCAGCGGTCGCACCAGCCTGGACGGCGCCCTGCTGGGTACCGGCTTCCCGTTCCGTGACGACCAGATGGACAACCTCGACAACTACCTGGGCATGTTCCGCGCCCTGGTAGGCCAGACCGCCGGCATCCGCCGCGCAGGTTCGGCGAGCCTGGACCTGGCCTACGTGGCTGCCGGTCGTTTTGACGCCTTCTGGGAGTCGGGCCTGTCCGAGTGGGACATGGCGGCAGGCGCCCTGCTGATCCAGGAAGCCGGCGGCTTGGTGAGCGACTTCACCGGTGGCCACGACTTCCTTGAGAAAGGCCATGTCGTTGCAGGCAACACCAAGTGCTTCAAGGCAGTATTGACGGCGATCCAGCCGCACCTGCCGGCCTCGCTGAAACGCTAAGCGAACGCCCGCAAAAAAGCACCCTTCGGGGTGCTTTTTTTATGCCCGGGATTTTTACCTGCAGCACCACGGACCCCATGTAGGAGTGAGCCTGCTCGCGATAGCGATGTATCAGTCTCCACCTGTTTTGACTGATAGATTGCAATCGCGAGCAGGCTCACTCCTACAGGGGATTTGCTGTGTCGCTTAAATCGTGGGCAAAAAAAAGCACCCATCCGGGTGCTTCTTTTTGAATCTGAATTGCAGTTTTTTAGTGAGCCTGTTCGTTCTGCGACAGGACCAGCTTGCCTTCCTTGTCGACCGGAATCTGGTTACCCGGATCACGATCCATCCGCACCTTGCCTTCCTTGCCATCCAGCGAATAACGAACGTCGTAGCCTACAACCTTGTCGCTGATGTCATTCACTGTGTTACAGCGAGTCTGAGTCGTGGTGTAGGTGTCACGCTCTTGCATGCCTTCCTGAACCTTGTTGCCCGCATAACCACCACCGACAGCGCCTGCGACCGTGGCAATCTTCTTGCCGGTACCGCCGCCGATCTGGTTACCCAGCAAACCACCGGCTAATGCACCGACCACCGTACCGGCGATCTGGTGTTGATCTTTCACCGGCGCTTGCCGGGTTACTGCTACATCCTTGCACACTTCACGTGGCGTCTTGATTTGTGTCTTGACCGGTTCAACGGCTAGCACTTGCGCATACTCAGGGCCGCTTTTAACCAGGCTGTAGGTGGCAACAGCACCCCCGGCTGTTACACCGACAGCACCCAATACCGCACCAACCAGCAACGACTTGTTCACATGAACCTCCTGACCATCACATGCGGGCAAAGCCCGCGCTTCTCCCAGCCTTGGAGCATAAAAAAAGGCGCGAGTTCAACTCGCGCCTTTTTGGGCTGACAGCTGGAGGAGCGATGGCCGTTATGGACGGTCGTCGACTTCCTTGTCAGTGGCCACAGGAGGAATCAGGTCCTCGCTGCTCAGGCTCAGCCAGATCAGCACCACGTTCGCGATGTAGATCGACGAGTAAGTACCCGCCAGAACACCGATAAACAGGGCAATGGAGAAGCCGAACAGGTTGTCGCCACCGAAGAACAGCAGGGCCGCGATCGCCAGCAAGGTGGAGATCGACGTCGCCATGGTGCGCAGCAGGGTTTGCGTGGTCGAGATGTTGATGTTCTCGATCAGGCTGGCCTTGCGCAGTACACGGAAGTTCTCACGAACCCGGTCGAATACCACGATGGTGTCGTTGAGCGAGTAACCAATGATCGCCAGTACCGCCGCCAGCACCGTCAGGTCGAAGGTGATCTGGAAGAACGACAGGATACCGATGGTCACGATCACGTCGTGGATCAGCGAAACGATGGCACCGACCGCGAACTTCCACTGAAAGCGGAAAGCCAAGTAGATCAGGATACCGCCCAGCGCCATCAGCATGCCGAGGCCGCCCTGGTCGCGCAGTTCTTCACCCACCTGCGGGCCGACGAACTCGACGCGCTTGACCGTCGCCGGGTTGTCGCCGCCGACTTTCAGCAGCGCTTCTGCCACTTGATGGCCCAGCTGCGGGTCTTCACCCGGCATACGCACCAGCAAATCGGTAGTCGCACCGAAGCTCTGCACGATTGCCTCGTGATAACCCGAAGTGACCAGCTGCTCACGCACCTTGGTGACATCGGCCGGACGCTCGTAGGTCAGCTCGATGAGCGTACCGCCGGTGAAGTCCAGGCCCCAGTTCATGCCCTTGGTGGCGACACTGAACAAAGCCAGCACGGTAAGGAACAATGTGACGCCGAACGCAACGTTGCGAACGCCCATGAAGTTGATTGTACGTAACATGGCAGCCCCTTAAATCCACAACTTCTTGAAGTCACGACCGCCGAAGATCAGGTTGACCATCGCGCGGGTCACCATGATGGCCGTGAACATCGAGGTAAAGATCCCGAGGGACATGGTCACTGCGAAGCCTTTGACTGGACCTGTGCCCATCGCAAAGAGAATCCCGCCGACCAGCAACGTTGTCAGGTTGGCGTCGAGAATCGCAGTAAATGCCCGGCCGAAGCCTTCGTTGATTGCCCGTTGCACGGTCATGCCCGCCGCGATCTCTTCACGAATCCGCGAGAAGATCAGAACGTTGGCGTCGACCGCCATACCCATGGTCAATACGATACCGGCGATACCCGGCAGGGTCAGCGTTGCACCCAGCAGCGACATCAAGGCCAGCAGCAGCACCATGTTCACCGACAGTGCGACGGTGGCGATGATGCCGAAGAAGCGGTAGATGGCGATGATGAACAGCGAGACAAACAGCATACCCCACAGCGATGCATCGATACCTTTGATGATGTTGTCGGCACCCAGGCTCGGGCCAATGGTGCGCTCTTCAGCGAAGTACATCGGTGCAGCCAGACCACCGGCACGCAACAGCAGCGCCAGTTCGGACGACTCGCCCTGACCGTTCAGGCCAGTGATGCGGAATTGAGCACCCAGCGGCGACTGGATGGTCGCCAGGCTGATGATCTTCTTCTCTTCTTTAAACGTCTGGACCGCAACGTCTTTCTCGACGCCGTTGACCATTTGCTTGGTGTACGTGGTGACCGGGCGCTGCTCGATGAAGATCACCGCCATGCTGCGACCGACGTTGCTGCGAGTCGCACGACTCATCAGCTCGCCACCGTGGCCATCCAGACGGATGTTCACTTCTGGCGTGCCGTGCTCGCCGAAGCCAGCCTTGGCGTCAGTCACCTGGTCACCGGTGATGATCAGGCCACGCTCGATCTGTGCCGGTGGACGATTGCCTTCACGGAACTCGAAGCTTTCGGAAGTGGCTTTCGAAGCGCCCGGCTCAGCGGCCAGACGGAACTCAAGGTTGGCCGTCTTGCCGAGGATACGCTTGGCTTCTGCGGTGTCCTGCACGCCCGGCAGCTCAACCACGATGCGGTTGGCGCCCTGACGTTGAACGATCGGTTCGGCAACACCCAGCTCGTTGACGCGGTTACGTACCGTGGTCAAGTTCTGCTTGATGGAGTATTCACGGATTTCCGCCAGCTTGGCCGGGGTCATCGCCAGACGCAGCACCGCCTGACCATTGAGGTCGGCCGGAACAATGTCGAAATCGTTGAAGTTCTTGCGGATCAGTGCGCGGGCCTGTTCGCGGGAAGCTTCATCAGCGAAGCCCAGCTGAATGGCACCGTTGAGTTGCGGCAGGCTGCGATAGCGCAGTTTCTCTTTACGCAACAGACTCTTTACATCGCCTTCGTACACTTTCAAGCGTGCGTCGAGGGCTTTGTCCATGTCCACTTCGAGCAGGAAGTGCACACCACCGGACAAGTCCAGACCCAGCTTCATCGGGTGCGCGCCCAGGTTGCGCAGCCATTGCGGGGTGGTTTGTGCCAGGTTCAGCGCGACGACGTAGTCATCACCCAGCGCCTTGCGCACGACGTCTTTGGCCGGCAGCTGGTCTTCAGCCTTGGTCAGACGAATCAGACCGCCCTTGCCATTGGCCGCCAGCGTGGCTGCCTTGAAGTTGATCCCGGATTCCTTGAGCGCAGCGCTCACACGATCCAGATCAGCCTGATTGACTTGCAGCGCAGTGCTTGCGCCGCTGACCTGAATGGCCGGGTCATCAGGATATAAATTGGGAGCGGAATAAATCAGACCGACCGCCAGCACCGCCAGGATCAGAATGTATTTCCACAGAGGGTATTTGTTCAGCATCACGCCGCCCGCTTATGACGCGGGGCGCCTTGCGCGCCCCGTCGATTGAGTAGAAGTTGAAACTTAGATCGCTTTTAGCGTGCCTTTTGGCAGCGTGGCGGCAATGGCGCCTTTCTGGAACTTCATTTCGACGGTGTCGGAAACTTCCAGAACCACGAAATCATCAGCCACTTTAGTGATCTTGCCGGCGATGCCGCCGGTGGTCACAACTTCGTCGCCTTTCTGCAGGCTGCTCAGCAGGTTCTTCTGCTCTTTGGCGCGCTTGGCCTGTGGACGCCAGATCATCAGGTAGAAGATGACCAGGAAACCGACCAGGAAAATCCACTCAAAGCCGCCGCCCATTGGGCCTGCAGCAGGTGCAGCAGCGTCAGCCATGGCATTAGAGATAAAAAAGCTCATTTAGCACTCCAGTTGCAAATGTTGAATCTTGGGGTCAGAAAACTCAGTCCAAAGGCGGAACAGGAAGCCCGCGTTTGGCGTAGAAGGCATCGACAAAGGCGGCCAATGTACCCTGTTGAATAGCCTCGCGCAAACCAGCCATAAGCACTTGATAATGACGCAAGTTATGGATGGTATTGAGCATGCTCCCCAGCATTTCGCCGCACTTGTCCAGGTGATGCAGATAAGCGCGGGAGAAGTTCTGGCAGGTATAGCAATCGCAGGTCGGATCGAGCGGCGAATCATCATGGCGATGGAACGCGTTTCGGATCTTCAGCACGCCTGTATCAATGAACAGATGCCCATTGCGGGCATTACGGGTTGGCATCACGCAATCGAACATGTCCACACCGCGGCGCACACCCTCAACCAGATCTTCCGGTTTGCCAACGCCCATAAGGTAACGAGGTTTGTCTGCCGGCATTTGCCCCGGCAAGTAATCCAGCACCTTGATCATCTCGTGCTTGGGCTCGCCCACCGACAGACCGCCAATGGCCAGGCCATCGAAGCCGATCTTGTCGAGGCCTTCCAGGGAGCGCATGCGCAGATCCTGGTGCATGCCGCCCTGAACGATGCCGAACAGCGCCGCCGTGTTGTCGCCATGGGCTTCTTTCGAACGCTTGGCCCAACGCAACGACAGCTCCATGGAAATCCGCGCGACGTCCTCGTCGGCCGGGTACGGCGTGCACTCGTCGAAAATCATCACGATGTCTGAGCCCAGGTCACGCTGAACCTGCATCGACTCTTCCGGGCCCATGAACACTTTGGCGCCGTCGACCGGAGAAGCGAAGGTCACGCCCTCCTCCTTGATCTTGCGCATCGCGCCGAGGCTGAACACCTGGAAACCACCGGAGTCGGTCAGAATCGGGCCTTTCCACTGCATGAAATCGTGCAGGTCGCCGTGCTTCTTGATCACTTCGGTGCCAGGACGCAGCCACAAGTGGAAGGTGTTGCCCAGAATGATCTCCGCGCCGGTCGCGACGATATCCCGCGGCAGCATGCCCTTGACGGTGCCATACGTGCCCACCGGCATGAACGCCGGGGTCTCGACGGTACCGCGCGGGAAGGTCAAACGACCGCGACGAGCCTTGCCGTCGGTAGCAAGCAACTCAAACGACATACGACTTTGGCGACTCATTCTTTGTCCTCAGGGCCACGTGGTGCGGGGTTACGGGTGATAAACATCGCATCACCGTAGCTGAAAAAGCGGTATTCATGCTCAACAGCCGCTTTATAAGCGGCCATGGCTTCGGGATAACCGGCGAACGCCGAAACCAGCATCAACAGCGTGGATTCGGGCAAATGGAAGTTAGTGACCAGGGCGTCGACCACATGAAACGGCCGGCCCGGGTAGATAAAGATATCGGTGTCGCCACTGAACGGCTTGAGCACACCATCGCGCGCGGCGCTTTCCAGGGAACGCACGCTGGTGGTCCCCACCGCCACCACACGACCACCACGAGCGCGACAGGCCGCCACGGCATCCACCACGTCCTGGCCGACTTCCAGCCATTCGCTGTGCATGTGGTGATCTTCGATCTTCTCGACGCGCACCGGCTGGAACGTGCCCGCACCGACGTGCAAGGTCACGAACGCGGTCTCGACGCCCTTGGCGGCAATCGCCTCCATCAGCGGCTGATCGAAATGCAGCCCCGCCGTCGGCGCCGCCACCGCGCCCAGGCGCTCGGCGTACACCGTCTGATAACGCTCGCGGTCCGAGCCTTCATCCGGGCGGTCTATATAAGGAGGCAGCGGCATGTGCCCGACGCGGTCGAGCAGCGGCAACACCTCTTCGGCAAACCCCAGCTCGAACAACGCATCGTGCCGCGCCAGCATCTCGGCCTCGCCACCGCCATCAATCAGGATCTTAGAACCTGGCTTCGGCGACTTGCTGGACCGCACATGGGCCAGCACGCGATGACTGTCGAGCACACGCTCCACCAGAATTTCCAGCTTGCCGCCGGAAGCCTTCTGGCCAAACAGCCGCGCCGGAATCACCCGGGTATTGTTGAACACCATCAAATCGCCCGGGCGCAAATGCTCGAGCAAATCGGTGAATTGACGGTGTGCCAGGGCGCCGCTGACCCCATCAAGGGTTAACAGGCGACTGTTGCGACGCTCGGCCAAAGGGTGGCGAGCAATCAGCGAATCTGGGAGTTCGAAAGTAAAGTCAGCAACGCGCATGATGGGGTTCGTCTAGCAGGGGCCGGAAGTCTAGCCGAAATAGTGAAAATTCTCTATGTACCTGATTGACCGACGGTAATCTCATCTCTATACTTCGCCGCCATTGAGCCCTGATGGCGGAATTGGTAGACGCGGCGGATTCAAAATCCGTTTTCGAAAGGAGTGGGAGTTCGAGTCTCCCTCGGGGCACCAAAATTAAGAAAGGTCTTGCTTTGGCAAGGCCTTTTTTTCGTCTGCGATAAAGTGGCTGACGCCCCGCCGGCCTCTAGGAGCCGGCTTGCTGACGATGCTTTTTGATTTCTCGCATCCTACGTCGGTACGACCCTTCTCAAGGATTCACCCCCATGGAATTGCTGCTGGAAACTGTTGCTCTGTTCTGCCTCAAGCTGGCTTATGAGAAGGAGGGGGCGAGTCCGATTCTGCGGGATGATCCGATCATGAGCGATTACGAGCGGGAGGTATTTGGGTTGCTGGTGCGCCGGAGGGATATTGAGGGGATTCAGTTTCGAGTGGCGCACTGTGTAGATTTGGCGCTGGCCGCTATAGGCGGCGCTGATACCCCGTTGGGGTGGGAGTTGCGGAGGTTGGCAGGTGAATTGGGCAATATTCAGGTGATGGAGCAGCTTGATACCCCGCTCATTACGCTCAAGGATTATCTGAAAGACATTCAATGAATGAAGGCGGGTATCTTAAAGCGGGAGCGAGCGATAGCCGACCAATACTGATTCCCCTGTCAATTCAATAATAAATCCGCCCAACTTTTTCCTTTGTCTAAACTAACAGCTCGGCCTCCAACAAACACAAAATTTAAAGAAAAATGAACAAAGGACAGATCACATTCCGCCCTATAACAGAGTTTAAATGTGAACCACCCCCTTACACTACTTTCTCAAATTTAAACATTGCACCATCAAACACCAACCCACAGAAACTAATAACCTAAACAAATACAGGAACATTCACAAATAAAATTATTGTACGCAACACTCATAATTGATCTTCTTGATATTCAGGACAACCAGACCACTCAAAGCATTGACCCTCAAGCTCCGAAACAACTTCATCTATTATCGACTGAGATGCGATATCACTAAACTCACGATCTATTTCTTCTCTAGCATCATATGGACCACCCCAGATGAATTGATACCCCCCTTCACGTGACTCATACGGACAAGACTCTGCCGGATCCTCATAATTAGAATAAAACCAAGCTCGCACTTCCGAAAGCTGTTCCTCTCTTGTCAACTTACCAAATATGATGCTTTTTCTTTTTCTTTCTTCCTTAAAGCCATTAAATACTCGCAAGAACGCTTCCTTTCTATTCTTTTCAGCTTCTTTGGCTTCCTCAACAAACTCCTTCTCCACTTCAAACAGCTCAAGCAATTTGGAAAGCCTAATTATATGAAGAGTATTCCCCTCTGAAAACCTACGATACTCATCTATCAACTCAAATCTAGGCAGAAACTCAGAACCATTAGATTGATTCCACCAATCTGGCTTAATATCCTCCGTTACAAAAATTATGTCCCGCTTTTCACTACTACCCAATTCCAACACGCTAAGCCAAATCGATAGGTCGCCAACTCCACCATCATCCTTACCAGAGTCTTTATAGCCTGGCGGAATCTTCAATTTAAACCGTCGGTCTAATTCTGCAATCAGTTCGGAGTTATTTTTTTTATGCTCAATCAAAACCTCCACCGTAAACAATTCAGAGTAAATCGCGCTAACAGGATCATTCCACTCCCACCCACGAATCGTGCTGGCAAGCGCATCAATAGCCTTATAGTAATTCGCCTCCGCTTTATTTAACTCCACTAGTGCTTCATCTATCTTCGTTTTTTCATCCAATCCATTCAAGATCGGATACCCTAATACGTTTTTATTTTTCCCAACTTTCGACTGCATTAACGAATGGTGGATTTCTGCAAGCTTTTTATTTCTATTCCTAGCAAACTCTCTAGCAACCCTTTTAGGAATAAAAAGCCTCTTATCCGAAATAAGCCTCTTATATAAATCCCTTAATTGCATCAGCCCTTCTTTTCTCATTGAGTAGGGAAGCAGCAACACATTGGTATCAAACACAAACAGAGCATTTTTATAGCTATCGCTTAGCTTTTGAAACCGAGCTGAAAAAATCCCTTCCGCGTCTGGAAAAACCTCCTCTAAAATGAATGTTGACTGTTCACCATCAGCTTCTTTTCTCGCTGTCACTATTATCTCCTTGAATACAGACGGCTTCTAAAAAACGAACTAAAAAATTGAGCAGTGTTTAACACTTACACCGTTCTACTCCAAACGAATCATTAGTGCAATCGACGCCTAATGCCTACCTCTGTATCTTCGCGACTTGCCTCGTGATCATAAGTTTTAGCCAGCCCCATAATCTGTTTGGAGGCAAAGGAGTGGAAACTCCAGGTCCTCACTCCACTTACAATACTCTCTGCCAATTCCCGCTCTTGGTCGCCACCTTCGCGGGGGACAAAAGGGCCGGACAAAAGAGTAAGAATATATTTTCGAGCGTCAATCCAATAATAAATCCACCCCCTTCCCACTAAAAATGTTTGGCTGATAACGAAACATAATCGAACCCAGTCAAACCATAAATACGGCACCGTCCAAACTCTTATTAATTTGAAGGTATCATTGGAAACAATCCATATCTACCACCACCTGCACTACCATAAAAAACTTCCACATGGGCGATTTTTTCTATACCTGCAGGTGGGTCTATGTTCTCCAAAATTACAAATTGACCAAAAGCACTCATTTTCGACAAATGCTCAAAAAAATTCACTTTTACAGACGTTTTAGATAGCTTAATTTCATCCTCTGTAAGTGCGCCACGACTAGGATTTTTTAAAGGATCTCGATATGTCAACAACGGTGAATCTAAAATCACGAAACCTGGGTGCGGAAGATTATTCTCCCTACAATAAATTAAAAGTGCCACTTTAAAAGCGGCATGTGTGATCGCACGAACGCCCTTACCGTTGTCTACGCGCAACTTTCCGTCAATTATTATTTCGTATTTATCTTTATCAAAACTCACTAAGTGCTCACCCGGAAACCCCCACTCCTTCAGCACTCGAGAAACGACCTTGCAAAACTCGTGAATAACATCCCCAGGCACAGAGAGATTGGGGCGATCTGATTTTGCAGGTGCTTTTAACCCTTCAAATTCTTTGATTTTCAGAAGATAACTTTCCTTCTGATCTAGAAGCGCTATACCTCTGACAACCTGATCTTTTTTGCTAATAATTTCATTAAGCGATAACTGCTTCTCGCCTGCCTCGGGCAACTTAATTGCCAGAGCCAACTCTATCTCTGCAAGTCGCTCTTCAATTGCAGGCCTGTCCTCCTCCATTCTATGCAACTCAACACGCAGAGCCGCAATAGTTGACTCAAGTTCAGATTGAAGTGTTTTTATTTTTTGGATTTCGATCAGTGCCGACTGCTGCTCACTCCTTACTTGATCCAGTTGCCCCTTAGTATTCTGCGCTTCGGGAGGAGCTCCACAAACAGAGCAATCTGCCTCCTCTAAAGACAGCAGAAAACTGGCCTCTTCAATAGAGGTAAGCCTAGCAATGTCTGAATCATAAATGCTATTCAGCTGATAAAATCTTTGCAGATGCAGACGAATTTCATCTACTCTATCCGAAGACTGAGACAGTGCTCGTGCCAACTCTCTTTTTTCGGCTAGCAAGTCAGTTGACAAAGACCTATAATACTGAACCTGCAATCTAATCTCATCTAAACTTGCATCAAGTCGATCTTTCTGAAAATGCAAATCGGAAGTATCTGGATACTCCTCTAATCGTGACTCGACATCCTTAAGCAGACTTTGTATAACTTCAATTTTTGTTGACTTCGATGCATTGAATCTGGTTGAATCCAGAACAGGAATAATTGATTTATCGTCGGCGCCAGTTAATAACGACCTAAAAACACTACGCTCTTTCGGTCGTGCTACGGGTCCGAGATCAGATTCAACAGGGGATCGTTCAGCTTGAATGCTTGTTTCGTCGACGAGAACATACGTCATAAGCTCTCGAAAACTAAAGTTCTCCTTCTCCCCAGATTGGTTTTTTGCTAGTTGTCTACCCGAAAGTCCAAGGTAATCCAACAGTAATCCAGGAAGGCTTTCCTTATCTTTACTTCGTTGAGTTGGCTGGAGAATTTTGAAATCTTCTGGAAGTCCCGAAAATTCGTATAACCCATTAAAAAACTTATAAGCTCCTCCTGCCAACGAACGCTGTATCGTATATTGCCCCACACCACGCAACTCTATACCCATTAAGACTGTATCGTAGCCACTCTTTTCAGGAAGGTCGGGTAGGCTACCCCCTCCTCCAAGCATGAAATCTATTGCTTTTAGCGCAAAAGACTTTCCTGTATTTGAAGCTCCATAGACAAGATTCAAGCCTGCTTCAAAATTCAGTTTTACCGGCTTTTCTTGAATACCGACAAACTCCAAGCTTCTAATTATTATTCCTTTATAGTCCATTATTTTCCGACTCCATTAAAAGATCACTTTGAAACTCAACCGCCCAATTACCTATTTTTGAAGTAATCACACTTCTTAAGTCAACCTTTGACAATGACGCAACAGTAACAGCAAGCCACTTCGCCCTATCTTTTAGAGTATTTGAATACTCTGAGGACAGCAGTTGTACCAGCGGATATGCTTTTTCTGTGGCTTGGTAGCAGATACCACTACTTGATGGCACAACTGAAATCAAGCCAAATTTTTGCATTAAATTCAACCCATTTTGAACTAGTTCTCGACGCACAAGTATTTCGCCACTCCTCTGCGGTAACTTAGGATGGATACTTGGCGGACCACCGAGATCAGCACTGTGTACAACTAAATGATCAAACCAAACCAATTCATTTATATCGTGCGAAGAAGGATATGTGGCATTCAAAATCACTAATGACCTTACACCCGTTTCAATCGGGCTATTAAACAAGGAGCGCTCGCCTGAGTCATTCAACTTATCCATTTGAATTTTCCATCATTGACGAAGTGGTGGCAAATACCCTGTTTCACTGGCACTCTGGCATATTTGGCAGTAGCCCCTGAAGTCTGGACAGCAGCAGCTTGGGCCATTACTGATTGAATTTTTTCCATTCCATTCTGATGCTCAGCCTCAAAAACATCTACAACACCGTGCAAAACATCTTCTTCAAATCCAACAATAACAGTTGGGTCGGTATTATCTCGATAGTATCGCTTAAATGCATCAGCATCAAAAAAACGCTCCCGCTGCAATGTTAGATTTTTTTGATATTGAGGATAAGAACCTAAGTCTTCATGACTATTGAAAACCACACACTCCTTTTCAGCGTAGGCACCGACTAACTGCTTTATGTACTCAGATTCTGACTCTAGAACAACTACTGGCACGACCCCTTTGGGAGACACCCCAGGATCGGCACCAAAATATTTATAAAGAACCTTCTTTGCTGCGGGATCTGAGAGCATATCTTCTAGCGCTATACGCATGACATTTGAATAATTAAATCCTTCCAAAACCGCCAACAACTCCTCCGTTAACGGAATATCCCCCCCCTCAATTATTTTGTATCTACAATATTTATCCCACTCATCAACTAGTTTAGCCTTCAACTTGCTTGGATTAAATATCAATGTTTCCAAGTTTCTATTTAGACCTTTCGGCGCGACAAAAAAATACTTAGTGGGCGGTGTAAAATCACCTTGCATAGAATAATACAAAATCTTTCCAAGCTCGCAAATTGCCGTATCGGTCGGGACACGCTTTGCGTATTGTTTACACTGATAATTCTCCCAAGCTCCTTCATGTTTATCGGCAGTCAAAAAACCTACGACATCCCTACCTAAGTCCTTTGCGCCCGAAAATCTACATACCTCTACATATGTCTCTAATTTATTAGACACCCAATCTCTAACAAACAACTCCAACTCTACGTCATCCAGAGTTAGCACAGCGCGAGCATAGTTATCCATTTCTCACACCCAGCTTCAAAAACATATCGAATCCATACACCCACCAAAAAAATCGAAGCCTCAGTTAAGCATATAGCGTATTTTTTCACACACAACCAGATAAAGGCAAAATGATACTACGACCTCAACAGCGACTTCAACACTAATAGTACCTAGATGAAAACAATACAAATAAACTAGTAATGCTTGCTCGCGCCCCCCCCTAAAGTAGAATGCAGCAATTGCTAAGAATCAATTTTTTTGCAATATCAACCAGACCATAAACATCTGATTTATTTAGAAAAATAACAGATATCGTGTGCATGCCTAAGCGTAACCCTGCCTAAACACGACTCGGCTACAGCCCCCCTAACTAATAAATTTTAGAGTGAAAACCCTTTCCGAGCAGAACTTAAAAACACGCCTTCGTGTTCCGGCTTAGGTGACTTAATAAGATCCACTCCCACAGCACCATAGCTTTGAAATATTTGACGTGACGGAAGGTCTCAATGACGCCTCTCTGACGCTCAAAACCAATCACTTTCTAGCAAAAGACCATATTTTTGGAGCGTGCTGCGGTTGCAGGAAACGAGTCTCCGCGATACGCTCCCACCGTCGCTGCCAATTCAGCGACCGGGTGTGGAAACCCGTGTAATTCAAGGCGCAACAGCGCCCCCATCACGTCTGCCGGCGCTTTTTTTGTGTCTGCGGCGTGAGTTATGGCGGCTGTGCGTGGGACGTCTTCGGGCGTGCCGGTTTCCTTGATTCCCGGTTTTCCACCCTGCGCACAGCTGTCACCCATTCGTGTGGAAACGAATGCGGCAGCTTCACATATCAAGGAGTCTGATAATGCGCAGCATCAATCCGTACAAAATTTGGCTTTTCCCTCAACGCGACTCCCAGTTGCGTAACGCCCCACCATCCACGCTCTCCCACCGCCTCTCCATCACCGGAGGTGGCAAATGACCGATCAACCCGAACTCAAAACCATCGGCCTAACCCCTGCCATTTACTGCGCCGATCAACCACTGTTCCACGTCACTCGCGGTGTTCCCCTCGGCGACGCCTTATCCATGGCTTCTGACTTTCTGTTTCTCGCCAAAAAGCTGAACGAGGATGCCGCGTACGCCACAGACACCGACCGCCACTCCTGGGCTGCGCATTATTTGACGGCGATGAGTAAGGCGGTGGTTGATGATGCGGTGAAGGTGCTAACGCGGGATCGGAAGGTTGCGCCGATGTCGAAGCAGGCGGCGGAGGCTGAAGGGTAGCTTCTGGTTTTTAGACGTCAGGCATAACGCATGTAGGGGCGGGTTTGGTCGCGGGCTGGGGCATTCAGTGGGAGTGATGGTTGCCTTGAATTTTTCGCGAGCAGGCTCGCTGTATACGTCCGGCCAACACACCTTCCTGACCCCGACGCCAAAGGCGATGGTGTCCACTTAATTTAAGTGGACACCAGTTCTAGCCTTTATAAGCGGGTCTTTCATGCAGCCACAACGCCGTTCCTACTCCAAATCCTTCAAGGCCCAGGTCATTCATGAGTGCGCCCAGCCCGGGGCCTCGATTGCCAGCATTGCGCTGAGCCACAGCCTCAACGCGAACCTCGTCCATAAATGGATTCGAGTGAAAACGCAGAAAACCATGGCGCTGCAACCTCCTTTCATTCCGCTACCCTTGCCGGCTATCGGGGCAAAGTCGGATTGCGCGTCATCGACTATCTGTCTCGAAATCCCACACCCGCATGGCACCGTCAAAGTGAACTGGCCGACCGAAAGCGCTTCTGCCTGCGCCACCTTTCTGCGAGATCTATTGCGATGATCCGCATCGACGCCATCTGGCTCGCCACCGAGCCCATGGACATGCGCGCCGGTACCGACACTGCTCTGGCTCGGGTGGTAGCAGTGTTCGGTGCGGCGCAGCCGCACTGTGCTTATCTGTTTGCCAATCGCCGCGCCAATCGCATCAAAGTGCTGGTGCACGACGGGCTGGGCATCTGGCTGGCGGCCCGGCGTTTGCACCAGGGCAAGTTTTTCTGGCCGGGTTCTCGGCACGGCTCTCAGATGGAATTAGGTGCCGAACAACTGCATGCTCTGGTGCTGGGTTTGCCTTGGCAAAGAGTCGGGCCAGGCAACGCGATTTCCATCCTATAACGTCTGCCACGACCCGCCAGGCCGCGCAATTGTCCGATGAGCCTGTCGTCGGTTTTCGCCTGCTCTGGCAAAGTCGGCGGCATGACTTCGCTCCCCAATCTTGATCACCTAACCCCTGAACAACTGCGCGCCCTGGCGGCGCAGTTGATGCAGCGCGTCGAGAAACTCGATCAGAAAGTCGAGACGATGGGCAAGCAAATCCACCACCACAAAACGGTCAACGAGAAACTGGCCCACGAGATCGCGCAGCTCAAGCGCTTCAAGTTTGCCAAGCGCAGCGAGCAATTAAGCCCGGATCAAACCAGCCTGCTCGATGACCTGATCGACACCGACATCGCGGCCATCGAAGCAGAACTTGAGGCGCTGAAACCTGCTCCCGCTTCGACCGAGGCTCGGCAAAAGCCTAAACGCAGCGCCTTGCCGCCGCAGTTTCCGCGTACCCTGATCCACCACGAACCCGATAACAGCCACTGCCAGTGCGGCTGCGCCCTCAAGCGCATCGGTGAGGATGTCAGCGAGAAACTCGACTACACGCCGGGCGTGTTCACCGTTGAGCGTCACATCCGTGGCAAGTGGGTCTGCAATCAGTGCGAAACCCTGATCCAGGCGCCGGTTCCGGCTCAGGTCATCGACAAAGGTATCCCAACCGCAGGGCTATTGGCCCACGTCATGATCGCCAAGTTCGCGGATCATTTGCCGCTCTATCGTCAGGAATCGATTTTCGGTCGAGCCGGTTTGGCCATCGCCCGCTCGACCCTGGCGCAATGGGTCGGCAACTGCGGTGCGCAGTTGCAACCGCTGGTCGATGCCTTGCGTGATGCCGTCTTGGAACATAGCGTGACCCACGCCGATGAAACCCCGGTGCAGATGCTCACGCCGGGCGCTAAAAAGACTCACCGAGCCTATGTCTGGGCCTACGCCACCAGCCGGTTCTCGAACTTGGCAGCGGTCGTTTACGACTTCAGTCCTAGCCGCGCCGGAGAGCACGCCCGCAACTTCCTGCAAGAATGGAAGGGCAAGCTGGTTTGCGATGATTTTGGCGGCTACAAAGCCAGCTTCGAACTCGGTGTCACCGAGATCGGCTGCTTGGCCCATGCACGGCGCAAGTTCTTCGAATTGCACGCCACCAACAAGAGCCAGCTCGCCGAACAGGCCTTGCGCTACATCCAGTTGCTTTACGAAATTGAGAAGGAAGCCCGCGACCTTGAACCGGATTTACGCCACCGAATACGGCAAGAAAAAGCTGTGCCGGTGATGGACACCTTGCATACCTGGATGATCGCCCAGCGCCAGTTTGTGCACGAGGGCTCGGCTATCGCCAAAGCTTTGGATTACAGCCTGAAACGCTGGGCGGCGTTGTCGCGCTATCTCGATGATGGGGCCGTACCCATTGATAATAATTGGGCGGAGAACCAGATCCGGCCGTGGGCACTTGGTCGTAAGAACTGGCTCTTTGCAGGTTCACTACGCAGCGGCAAACGGGCGGCGGCGATCATGAGTTTGATCCAGTCTGCGCGGCTCAATGGGCATGATCCTTATGCCTATCTGAAGGACGTTCTCACGCGTCTGCCGTCGCAGCGGGCGAGTGAAATCGAACAGTTGCTGCCGCATAAGTGGCAATCGGTTTAGTTACGCAAGGCCTGATACCCGGACGGATATGCAGCAGAGACACCCATGCTTCGTATAGAAAGGTTCGTATACCCCCCCTATAATCCGCGACTGCGCCCAATCCTCCAGGAGCAACTTCACTATGGAAGCAAACATGCCTCAGCCTTGGTACACCACACGTCCCGTCCCGGTCTTCATGACTGTCTTTTACTGCTTCATCGTCTTGATTCAAGCAGGTCTTTGGGTGGTCAATGAAGGATTTGAACAAACCCGACAAGGGGATATTTCGATCCTGGTGCTGCTCAATGTTTGTACCGTAGCGCTTCTGATGTGCGTAGGCGGGTTGATGCTACTGGGCAGGAAAAAGAGCAGCTCGTTGTGCTTTATTCTAGCCCTGGCATTAGGTGTGACTTTCTCCCTCAGCCAGATGCGCAGCGGATCTATCGTGCACCTGCTGACGCTCCCGATGTTTAAGGAGTACGCCCTGGTTTTCGGGATCTGGGTATACAGTCTGCAACTGCGTAGGAGCAGTTATTTCTATCCAGCGCCGTCTGCTAGCTAGTCCCACAACCAAACGAGCGGGCATAAGCGAAAATCCGGATTGAACTCAGGGACGCTCCAAGACGCCACCCCGCTGATGCGTTCTCTGCCGGCCGAATGGTGTCCACTTAAATTTAGGTGGACACCATCGCCTCAAGCGAAAGTGTCAGAAAGGTGCGTTGGCCGGCCGCTTACGGCTCGCTCCCACAGGGGGGCGGTTAAGCCAATTTCCATGTTCCAGAAACAAGAAGGCCCGAACGTAATGCCGGACTGAGCCAGCACCAGAGGATCGGGCGCGATTGGGATTGATGCTGTCGAAGCCTGATCATCATGTCTACGCCGACGCCACATAAAACACTGGTTTTTTGCCGACACCTAAGCGGGTGGGGGCTGAGGCTGGAAAGTAGTGGCTAGCTTTAAGCGTTGATGGTGGCTGGTCTGGCGCTTTCGCGAGCAGGCTCGCTCCCACATTGGATGTGTGTTTAGGCAGTTAGCCCCGAGTTTTCGGGGCTTTTTCGTGTTGGGGTTAGAGCAAGTGCTGGGAGATCAGTTTTGAGATTTCGACCATTGATGTCCTGCCGGTGAATTCGAATTTCACTTTTCCCAACGACGAGAAATAAACCTCCAGTTCGGAGTCCAGGTCGAACGTGCCGGAAGTTTCCACCGAGTACGCCACGATGTTTTTGTAGGGTAATGAGGTGAAGTCTTTTTTGCTGCCGGTGAGGCCCTGGACGTTGACGGCGATGATGCGTTTGTTGGTGAACACCACGCCGTCGCGCATGGACTTATAAGCGTCGATGACGTGTTCGCCGTCGATCAAGAGGTCGGAAACGCGTGCGGCGTATTCGTCGTTTTGCTTGAGCTTGAAGAATCCTTTGTTGTTGAAATCAATCATCAGTCTTTCCCTGTTTTCAAATGAACATCGCGAGCAGGGCTTCATAGCGTATTTCCCACTACGCCGCCACGTCCCCTACTCCAGGTGGTCTGTCGCCCGCACCGCATTTTCAATCGCCCGAATGCTGATCGCCGCAAATATTGCCGTCATCAGCACCCCGTTAAACCCCAGCAAAATCGCCAGCACCCGCGAGACGACCAGTTTCGGGACGAGATCGCCATAACCGATGGTCAGGCCGGTCACGAACGCGAAGTAGATACCGTCAAAAGGACCCCATCCTTCCAGATAGCTGATGATCAGACCGAACAGTACGATCAAAAACAGCAGGATGGAAAAAATCGGCCAGACAACGTGAAAGTAGAACCTGACGGCTTTATAGAATTCTCGACGGACGTGTGCTGCATGAGCGATGTTCATGTTATGGGCCCTTTGGGGGTTTGCCTGACCGGCAATTGAATGCTCGGCGCTTCAACACCCTTCAGCTTGGCACAAGCGAGGTGGATCGCCCGCTCATCGTACTCAAGGCGTATCTGAAAGATATTCGGTAAGCAAACGCTTGGCTTTGTGCTCTTCTAGACTTACTGGAGAGTCGTAGGCAGAACCGAACACGTCGCTTTGGTGCAGTTCGATCAATAGCAGCGTGGCAAGCTGCCCTTTATGCCCAATAGAGGTGCGGCGAAGACCGTATCGGGCACAACAAGATGCCCGCTCAGGGTGCCCTGGCCAACGGCCTGACAATGCCACGATACCGTGACGTGGTGTGAATGCCGCAGCCGACACTTTCGGACGACCGACAACCACCTGGTTTGTCCGTGACCGTGAGGAATGCTGTATGCCTGATGAGATGTTGCAATTGCCTATGGTCAACAGCGTGCTGGAGCGCCACAAAGGCTCTGCGGGTGCACTGTTGCCCATCCTTCATGAGATTCAGGCCGGTATCGGTTACATCCCCGATGCCGCCATCCCCGAGATTGCCCACGCGCTCAACCAGAGTCAGGCCGAGGTTCGCGGGGTGATCAGCTTTTACCATGACTTCCGTACCGCGCCGCCGGCCCGGCATATCCTGCGGTTGTGCCGGGCTGAGTCGTGCAAGAGTCGTGGCGCCGAGCAGCTCGCCGCGCAGTTGCGTGATCGCCTGCAACTGGATGATCACGGCAGCAGCGCCGACGGCAGCATCAGTTTGCGTCCGGTGTATTGCCTCGGTGCCTGCGCCTGTTCGCCGGCGCTGGAGCTGGATGGTCAGGTGCATGCGCGGCTCAGTGCCGAGCGTCTCGATGCTTTGCTCGACGCTTGCCGGGAGGACGCATGAGCCTCTATCTACCCTGTGATTCTCTTGCCCGTGCCGTGGGTGCCGATGCGGTGGCGTCTGCCCTTGCCGGTCAGGACCTGCAACGCACCAGCTCTCGCGGCCTGTATTGGCTGGAACCCTTGCTGGAAGTGGACACCCCGCAAGGCCGAATCGGCTTCGGCCCGCTGACCGCTAGCGATGTGCCGTCGGTGCTCGATGCGCTGCAAGGTGAGCCGTCCTCGCACCCACTGGCCTTGGGCCTGGTGGAAGAATTGCCCTATCTGAAGTCTCAACAACGTTTGCTGTTCGCCCGCGCCGGTATCACTCGGCCGTTGTCGCTGGATGATTACCGGGCCCATGGCGGTTTCGAAGGTTTAACGAGAGCCGTGACCGTTGGCGGTGATCAAACTGCAACGGAAGTGTTCGATTCAGGCCTGCGTGGCCGTGGCGGCGCAGCGTTCCCCGCCGGGATCAAATGGCGCACGGTACGCGCCACCCAGGCTGTGCAGAAATACATTGTGTGCAACGCCGACGAAGGCGACTCCGGCACATTCGCCGACCGCATGTTGATGGAAGGCGATCCCTTCCTGCTGATCGAAGGCATGGCCATTGCCGGCATCACCGTCGGCGCCAGCTACGGCTACATCTATGTGCGCTCGGAATACCCACAGGCCATCACCACGCTGAACGAGGCGCTGGAGATTGCCCGGTCCAACGGTTACCTCGGGGCCAATGTCGGCGGCAGCGGCTTGGCTTTTGATATGGAAGTGCGTGTCGGGGCCGGCGCTTACATCTGCGGTGAGGAAACCGCGTTGCTGGATTCGCTCGAAGGCAAGCGCGGGGTCGTTCGCGCCAAGCCGCCGATTCCCGCGTTGAAGGGCCTGTTCGGCCTGCCGACGCTGGTGCATAACGTGCTGACCCTGGCCTCGGTGCCGCTGATTCTGGCCAAGGGTGCGCAGTTCTATCGCGATTACGGCATGGGCCGTTCCCTGGGCACGATGCCCTTCCAGTTGGCGGGCAATATTCTTCACGGTGGCCTGGTAGAACGGGCCTTTGGCCTGACCCTGCGCGAACTGGTGGAAGACTACGGCGGTGGCACCGCCAGTGGCCGACCGTTGAAAGCCGCACAGGTCGGTGGCCCGCTCGGCGCCTGGGTGCCGCCGTCGCAATTCGACACGCCGCTGGATTACGAAGCGTTCGCCGGGATCGGCGCAATGCTCGGTCACGGCGGCGTGGTGGTCGCGGACGACAGCCTGGACATGGCGCAAATGGCGCGTTTCGCCCTGCAGTTCTGCGCCGAGGAATCCTGCGGCAAATGCACGCCCTGCCGTATCGGCTCGACCCGGGGCGTGGAGGTGATCGACCGTCTGCTGGCCGCGCCGGACCAGAGTGGTCGCGATGAGCAGGTCATCATCCTCAAGGACCTGTGCGACACGATGCAATACGGTTCGCTGTGCGCCTTGGGCGGCATGGCCCCCTTTCCGGTGGTCAGCGCCCTCAAGTACTTCCCCGCCGACTTCGGTCTGCAATCTTCGGAGGCCGACCAATGATTACCCTCTTCGACCCGAAAACCGACATTGATCTGGGCACCCCGGCCCGCGACAGCGACGTGCAGATAACCCTGAGCATCGACGGTCGCAGCATCAGCGTGCCCGAAGGCACTTCGGTGATGCGCGCCGCCGCGTTGATGGGCACGACCATTCCGAAACTGTGTGCTACCGACAGCCTGGAAGCCTTCGGCTCCTGCCGCATGTGCCTGGTGGAGATCGACGGCATGCGCGGCTATCCCGCGTCTTGCACCACGCCGGTCACCGAAGGCATGACCGCGCACACCCAGACGCCGAAGCTCGCGACCCTGCGTCGCAATGTCATGGAGTTGTACATCTCCGATCACCCGCTGGACTGCCTGACCTGCTCGGCCAACGGCAACTGCGAGCTGCAAACCGTCGCCGGTCAGGTCGGCCTGCGGGAAGTGCGTTACGGCTATGAAGGTGATAACCATCTGGCCGACGTGAAGGACACTTCCAACCCTTATTTCGATTACGACCCGAGCAAGTGCATCGTCTGCAACCGCTGCGTGCGTGCCTGCGAAGAAACCCAGGGCACCTTTGCCCTGACGATTACCGGACGCGGTTTTGAATCCCGGGTGGCGGCGGCCGGTGGCGATAACTTCCTCGACTCCGAATGCGTGTCCTGCGGCGCCTGTGTGCAGGCCTGCCCTACCGCGACGCTGATGGAAAAAAGCGTGGTCGAACTGGGTCAGCCGGAGCACAGCGTGATCACCACCTGCGCCTATTGCGGCGTGGGCTGCTCGTTCCGCGCCGAGATGAAAGGCGACCAGCTGGTGCGCATGGTTCCGGACAAGAACGGCCAGGCCAACCATGGTCACTCGTGCGTCAAAGGGCGCTTCGCCTGGGGCTACGCCACCCACCCGGATCGCATCACCAAACCGATGATCCGCAAACACATCAACGACCCGTGGCAGGAAGTCAGCTGGGATGAAGCGGTGACTTACGCCGCCGGCGAATTCCGTCGGTTGCAGCAAAAGTACGGCCGCGACTCCATTGGTGGCATCACCTCCAGCCGTTGCACCAACGAAGAAACCTACCTGGTGCAAAAACTGGTGCGCGCCGCGTTTGGCAACAACAACGTCGACACCTGTGCGCGGGTCTGCCACTCGCCGACCGGTTATGGGCTGAAACAAACCTTGGGCGAATCCGCCGGCACCCAGAGTTTTGACTCGGTGATGCAGGCCGACGTGATTCTGGTGATGGGCGCCAACCCCAGCGACGCCCACCCGGTGTTCGCCTCCCAACTCAAACGCCGCCTGCGTGAAGGCGCACGCCTGATCGTCATCGACCCACGGCGCATTGATCTGGTGGACGCGGTGCATGCCCGCGCCGAACTGCACCTGGCCCTGCGCCCGGGCACCAACGTCGCCATGCTCAATGCGTTGGCCCACGTCATCGTCACCGAAGGTTTGCTCGATCAGGCGTTTATCGACGCCCGTTGCGAGGGCAGCGATTTCGCTCGCTGGAGCGAGTTCGTCAGCCGTGCGGAACACTCGCCGGAAGTCCTCGGCCCGATCTGCGGCGTCGCCGCTGCCGATATCCGCGCCGCCACTCGCCTGTATGCCGGTGCCGACAATGCGGCGATCTACTACGGCCTGGGCATCACCGAGCACAGCCAGGGCAGCACTGCGGTCATGGGCATCGCCAACCTCGCCATGGCCACCGGCAACATCGGCCGCGAAGGCGTGGGCGTGAACCCGCTGCGTGGACAGAACAACGTTCAGGGCTCCTGCGACATGGGTTCGTTCCCCCACGAATTGCCCGGTTACCGGCACATCTCCAACGAAGTGGTACGGGCGCAGTTCGAACAGGCCTGGAACGTCACTTTGCAACCCGACCCGGGGCTGCGTATCCCGAATATGTTCGAGTCGGCCCTGGCCGGCAGTTTCAAAGGCCTGTATTGCCAGGGCGAAGACATCGCCCAGAGCGACCCGAACACCCAACACGTCACCGCAGCCCTGTCGGCCATGGAATGCATCGTGGTGCAGGACATTTTCCTCAACGAAACCGCCAGGTTCGCCCATGTATTCCTGCCGGGCAGCTCGTTCCTGGAAAAGGACGGCACCTTCACCAACGCCGAGCGGCGTATCTCGCGGGTGCGCAAGGTCATGGAACCGCTGGGTGGCAAGGCTGACTGGGAAGGCACAGTGGCGCTGGCCAACGCCTTGGGCTACCCGATGAACTACACGCATCCGTCGCAAATCATGGATGAAATCGCCAGCCTGACGCCGACCTTCACCAACGTCAGTTACGCAGCACTGGACAGCCACGGCAGCCTGCAATGGCCGTGCAACGCCGCGGCGCCGGACGGCACGCCGACCATGCACATCGATCAGTTCGTGCGCGGCAAAGGGCGCTTCATGCTCACCGGGTACGTGCCCACCGAGGAGAAGGTCAACAATCGTTATCCCCTGCTGCTGACCACTGGGCGCATCCTCAGTCAGTACAACGTCGGCGCTCAGACACGGCGAACCGAAAACGTCGCCTGGCACGATGAAGACCGCCTGGAAATCCACCCGACCGATGCCGAGAGCCGAGGCATCAACGAAGGCGACTGGGTCGGCATCGGCAGCCGCGCCGGTCAGACCGTACTGCGTGCGCGGGTCACCGAGCGGGTCGCGCCGGGCGTGGTGTACACGACGTTCCACTTCCCGGAATCGGGGGCCAACGTCATCACCACCGACAACTCCGACTGGGCTACCAACTGTCCGGAGTACAAGGTCACCGCCGTGGAAGTCAGCCGCGTCTACCACCCTTCCGAGTGGCAAAAACGCTATCAGGCCTTCAGTGATGAACAGGACCGTCTGCTCAAGGAACGCCGGCATGCCCGTGGCGCTAAAGCGGAGGTGCGCCGATGAGTACGGAGAACCTGATCAAGATGGTCAACCAGATCGCCCTGTACTTCGCCACCGAACCGGACCAGCAAGCGGCCGTGCTCGGTGTGCGTAATCACCTGCAGATGTACTGGACGCCGGGCATGCGCAAGGAATTGCTGGCCTGGCAGACAGAACATCACGGGGCGGATTTGCATCCGTTGGCGCAGGCGGCGGTCAGTGGCGCGGGGTGGGAGGCTTAGGTTCACACAAGCTCAAGATCGACCGAAAAACCTGTAGGAGTGAGCCTGCTCGCGATGGCGTCAGATCAGTCAGCAACAATGCTGAATGTACTGACGCCATCGCGAGCAGGCTCGCTCCTACAGGGGTTTTGTGAACTGACTGACATCCGGGATGAACCACGGGTTTTTCGGCGCCTTCGATCACTCAGCTCACAGCAAATGATTGGAAATCAAAGTCGATTACTCGAGCGTGGCGCGCTTCACCCAAGTACAGCGTCGAACGCCCTGGATATTCAGTGAGTGACGAAATGTGGGTTAAGCCGTTTTTCCTGCGTGGGCCGTCGTGGTCACCAGAATCCGCGCCCGCTTCGGACGTAATGGCCATAGGACATTATTTCAATTGCGCCCTCCGTACTGCCTCTGCTAGATTTCTCGACAGGCACGAATCTCAAAATAGTCGCCACTGATCCACGCACTTCGTTAAAAAACCACATAAAGGACTAACAATGGCTCGCAACAAAGCAAGGGACGACAATTTTTCAATTGCGTACAAGAGTTTGAGGACGACTACGTTTCCAGCCACTACGGCACGAACAAGGGAACAGTAAAATCCTTCCTCAAAGACTCATGCAAAACAGGTGTTATCAATTACAGCACCCATGAGTCAGTCTACAAACTGATTGAGGAAAAACTGGGATACCCGGTTCCATCCTCACCAAAATAAACTTGTAGACATTTTAAAAATCGCACCTATAAAAAACCAAACTGCCAGTTTCAGTTCAATCACGTCAAGGATGAAAACAATGAAAAAGTATCTTCTGCTCGCCGGTGTACTTCTCGCAAGCCAAGCGCATAGCGCGCCAAGCTATGTTGTTGACCTTAAACTCATCACACCGAAGCGAACAACTTCAGACCGGATTGACTCTAACGCTCCGTACTATTCAAAAGAAGGTCAGACGCGTAATTACGTAGAGCTTGTTTGCGAAGGGAATAAAAAAATCCTGCGTTCCACACCTGTATTTGATGGAACTACCATAGATGGACTATCAAAAGAAAACGAGCTTTCCATTATCATTGAAAGTTCGACCGTGATCGACAAAAGCGAAGAAATCGGCAAAATTAGCAAGTCCCAATGCATCACTATTCGCCCCGACATAAAAACAAATAAGCTCACCGCAAAAATCCCTTTGACGGCTACTGCAGAGTCTAAAAAGATCGATTTAGGCGACGGCTACAGCATCCAGTATGAAGTGCATCAAAAACACTAACCCGGGTTGAATAAGCCCCGAGCTTTCGGGGCTTTCGGGGCTTTCAATGCTCAGTGCTTGGCGGGCGAACAACGCGGCAGCCACTGCATCCCCCTCCAACACAGTGGATCGTTTCCGGGGCAGGTCACCAAGGGATGGAATAAATAATGCTGTTCGACTGGCTGGTTATTTACGCTGCGTGGGCGGGAATGTGGGTTTGGGTGGTGCGCGCTCGCGGCACCATGAATGTGTGGCTTGCCAATCTCGCGGGCTTCGTAGGTGGCTGTATCGTCGCAATGATCGTGGAGTACCTGACTCGCGTCGCCAACGGGGATGCCCCACCGAACGCTCCCTATATGTTGTTCTCGATCATGGCCGCGCTTGGCACGTTAGTCGGAACATGGATGTGGCTCATCGCAAGGCTTCAACAGCCGGAAAACCTGTTCCTGCGCCATCTGTTCGCTGGGGCAGTCAGTCTCGTCACCGGCTCGATTGCGCTCAATTTGGCGTGGACGCATTTGGTTTCCGGATGATGAAGGCGCTGAAAAAGAAAACGGTATGTACAGCGATCATGCGAGCCAGTGCTGATCGACATTTGATGTTGGCTGCTCTGCGCTATCGCGAGCAGGCTCGCTCCTACAGGGGGGGTTGTGTAACTGACTGACATCCGGGATGAGCCCCGAGTTTTTCGGGGCCTTCGATCACTCAACTCAGAGCAAATGCTTGGAAATCAGTTTCGAAATTTCCACCATCGATGTCTTCCCGGTGAACTCGAACTTCACCTTCCCCAGCGACGAAAAATAAATCTCCAACTCCGAATCCAGGTCAAACGTCCCCGACGTTTCCACCGAATACGCCACGATGTTTTTGTACGGCAACGAGGTGAAGTCTTTCTTGCTGCCGGTAAGGCCCTGGACGTTGACCGCGATGATCCGCTTGTTGGTAAACACCACGCCATCGCGCATGGATTTGTAGGAGTCGATCACCTGTTCCCCGTCCAGTAGCAGCGCGGTGACGCGTTCGGCGTATTCGTCGTTTTGCTTGAGTTTGAAGAAGCCTTTGTTGTTGAAATCAATCATCTGTCATTCCCTGTTTTTCAAATGGACACCTGGGCCGGTTACACGGGCAACACCACCAACGCTTCCAACCCGCCCTTCGACCGATTTCGCAGTTTCAATTCCCCGCCATGCTCCAACACTATCGCCCGCGCCGCCGATAATCCCAAGCCCACACCGCCGGTGCTTTTGTTGCGTGATCCTTCCATGCGAAAGAACGGCACAAACACTTGTTCAAGGCTGGCCTGCGGAATACCCGGCCCGCGATCCAGTACTTTGATCCGCACTTCCCCAGCATCAGCAATCAACTCAATCGCCGGCTCACTGCCATACTTGATCGCGTTATCCAGCAGATTGGTCATCACCCGCTTAAGCCCCAGCGGCCGCCCGAAATACACCCACCGCGTCGGCCCGACGTAGGCGATCTCAACCCCCTGATCCCGGTAATCATCCAGCAACGTTTGCAGCAACTCGGCCAGATCAAACTGGGTCGCCGGTTCAAGCCGCGCATCATCCCGGAAGAATTCCAGCGCCGAGTTGATCATCGCCTGCATTTCATCCACATCACGAAACAGCCGCTGCTGTTGCTCGCTGTCTTCGATGAATTCCCCGCGCAAACGCATCCGCGTCAAGGGCGCGCGCAGGTCGTGGGAGATGGCGGCGAGCATTTGGGTGCGGTCGCGAATGAAGTGTTGCAGTTGGGCCTGCATGGCGTTGAACGCGAGGATCGCCTGGCGGATTTCCTGAGGGCCTAGCGGTTCGATCGGCGGGGCGCGGAAGTCCACGCCGAAACGTCGGGCGCCTTCGGCGAAGTGTTGCAAAGGTGTGGCGAGGCGGCGGGTGGCGATCAGCGCCACCAGGGCGGTGGAGATCAGCACCAGCAGGATGACGATCAGGTAACGCGGCGCTTCGTCCAGGCCCCAGCTGCGCGAGGGGGCGGAGAACATGACCCAGGTCGCGTCCGGCAGCTGGATCAGCAGCGCGTAACGGGCGTCCGCCGAGGGCTCCGTCCAGTCGGCCGGCTCGTAGGTCTGGATTCGTGCGGCAAACTTAAGCAACGGATGCAGGATGGTCGAGCCGATTTCGGAATCCAGGTCGTCCACCGTCGGCAGATTGAGCTCACGTCGATCAAGGTGCCAACTGACGATGAAGCCCTCATCGCTGACGGCGTGCGCCAGTTGGCTGCGCAGCGGCGCCGGGGCGGCCTGGATGATGCGGGTGATGGCGGCCATTTTGTCCAGCAACCCGGTTTCGGTCAGCGGTGGGCGCGCCCACACCCCCGCCAGTTGGATAAACAGCCCGTTGAGCGCCAATGAAATCAGCATCGCCAGAATGATGGTCAAGGCGATCCAGCGCGCCACCGTGTCCCGGCGAATCCGCTTCAACCAGCTCATCGCCGGGTCACGCTGGGGGTGAACAGATAACCGCCATTGCGCACCGTGCGAATCATCGCCGGGCGTTTGGTGTCGGATTCGAGCTTGCGTCGCAGGCGGCTGACTTGCACATCGATGCTGCGATCAAACGCGTCATGGCAATGCCCCCGCGCCAGGTCCAGCAACTGCTCGCGGGTGAGGATGCGTTGAGGGTGTTCGACGAAGACCAGCAGCAAGTCGAACTCACCGGCCGACAGCGGGATCATCACGTTGTCCGGCGAGCGCAGTTCACGGCGGGTGACGTCGAGGTGCCAGTCGGCGAAGTCGATCAGCGGCCGTGGGCGCTCCGTCACGACCGGCCGGCGTTCGTCCACGCGCCGCAGCACGGCGCGCACCCGGGCCAGCAGCTCGCGGGCGTCGAAAGGTTTGGTCAGGTAATCATCGGCGCCGAGTTCGAGGCCGACGACCCGGTCGCTGAGTTCGCCCATGGCGGTCAGCATGATCACCGGCATCGCGTAGCGAATCCGCAGTTGCTGACACAGGATCAATCCGCTGTCCCCCGGCAACATCACGTCAAGAATGATCAGGTCCGGCGGCTGGCGCTCGATGGCCGCCCACAGCGACGCGCCGTCGGTGGCGACCTCGACGCTGTAGCCGTGCTGCACGAAGAATTTTTTCAGCAGATCGAGGACTTCAAGGTCGTCGTCCACAATTAAAAGGCTGTTCACCGAAGGTCACTTAAGGGGCGAATGGAGCCGCCATCTAAAACCATTCACGGCAGCGCGTCATATATTTCAATCCTGCAATAAAGCGTCAGCACCGCAATAAACCAGACATCTTTGTGCAAGGCCTGGGGCTCAGCATCTCGGCGAATTCCTCCCGAGACTTGCGTCCATGTTGCCTTTCAAATGTGCTCCCTGGTTGGTCCGCAACACATCGATGGCCGTGCTGGCCGCCGGGCTGGCAGGTTGCAGCAGCCAACCGCCGGCGTCCGCCACCGTGACGTGTGCCGAAATCAGCTATTCGGTGTACGACCCGGCGGAACCGTTCAACCGCGGTGTCTTTGCCTTCAATCGGGTGGCCGATGACTATGCCCTGGCGCCGGTCGCCCGTGGCTATCGGTACTTGCCGGACTTTTTCCAGACCGGTGTGCACAACTTTGTCGCGAACTTTGGCGAGCCCAAGGTGTTTATCAACGACCTGCTGCAAGGCAACCCGATGCGCTCGGTCAATACGTTGGGACGTTTCGCGCTCAATACCACCGTGGGCGTGGTGGGCTTGATCGATGTGTCCGGCATGGCCGGCATCCCGCGTCACAAAGCAGATTTCGGCCAGACCTTCGGCGTGTGGGGCATCGGCAACGGTCCGATCGTCGAGCTGCCCTTGTTCGGCACCTCGAACAGCCGCGATGCAGCCGGGCGAGTGCTGAGTTTTGTGGTCGATCCGTTCGGCAGCAACAGCGATACCGTGGACACGCTGTCCACGATCAACACGGTCGGCGGCATCGTCGATGGTCGAGCCGAAGCATTACCGCTGACCGACAGCCTGCAAAAATTGCCGGATTACTACAGCGCCTTGCGCAACGTGGTCGCCGAGCATCGAGCCGCGTATGTGGAGGATGGCAAACAAGGCTCAGCGCAAACAACCCAACCTCAATGCGAAGGAGTACCGACCGATGGTTTCTGAAAGCAATCATTTGACGCTGCAACAGCGAGTGACCCGGCACGACGCGGTTAATGTGCACTGCCGGGAAATCACCCTGCGCCTGTCACCGGACTGCCGCCAACTGGTGCTCAGCCGCTACACCGAACACTACGGTCCGGCGGTGGTGCGCTGGATCGAGCGCAGTCATACGGTGTCGCTGAGCGAGCTGTTTCGCTGGCTGGTGGCCAATGGGGAAACCAGTGTCATGAGGGGGGACAGCCTTTCGCTGCCTTGATGAATCGCCCGTCTCACTTCAACACCACGCCACTGATTTGCTATCGTGCACGCCATCGCCCCACCTCAAAGAACAATGGACGCCATTGTTACCAAGGAAGAATGAATGGTTCTCGTCGCAATATTGGTGTTCTTGGCTGCGTCAGCGGGGATCTGGTTCTGGATAGTGAGGAACCGTGGCAGCTTGTATCTGTGGTTCGCCAACCTGGCAGGTGCTCTGGCCAGTTTGATTGTCGCGACGATCGTGCTGATGTTCATGAGCCCCGATGAGACAAAAACACGACCTGCTTACTTTCTCTATACGATCATGGCGACCTTTGGCGTCTTCTTCGGAACATGGCTCTTCACAGTCGCCAGGTTCAAGCAGGATGAGTATCCGGTCGGGCGCCATTTGATAGCCGGAGCTTGCAGCCTGGTGACGGCATTCCTGACGTTTGTGATATGCGCAGTGATCATTGATGGCAAATGAACACTGCCCGGCTCAGCTTTACAATTTCAGCAGCAAGCCAGTAGCCATCAGATAATCCCGGGCGCTGGCTGCGCTATCATCGCGCGCTCTGTGCACCAAGAGTCTTGAACCTGCATGTCCATGTCTTCGCCATTCCCCGACAGCCATCGCTCTCTGCCACCGGTCCTCGCCGGCCCGCTGTTGCGGCGTCTGGAGCCCACGCGCCTGGTGCTCTGGCTGGTAGGAACCCGGGCATTGTCGCTGACCTTGCGCCTGCAAGGTGTCGGCGACATTCGCCTCGATGCCGGGCAATGCACGGTCATTCCGGTGGGCAAGCATGCCTTCGTTCACCTGATCGATGTACCACTGGCGACCGCCCTGCCCTGCGACACCCTGATCGACTATGACTTGCTGATAGATGACGCGGCGACCGGTATTGCCGACTGGGCGCCTCATCTGCTGTACGGCGAAGCCCGTTGCCCGAATTTTGTTTTGCGTTCGCGCATTGATCAGTTGATGCACGGTTCCTGCCGTAAACCTCACCACCCGGCAGCCGACGGTTTGCTGTGCGTCGATCGTTTTCTGGCGACAGAACATGCCGCGACGGAGCGCCCGGCCCTGCTGATGATGAGCGGCGATCAGGTGTACGCCGACGATGTCGCCGGTCCGATGTTGCGGGCGATCCATGCGCTGATCACTCAACTGGGGCTGTTCGAAGAACACCTCGAAGGTGCGGTGGTCAGCGACAGCGCCAAACTCTACGAACACCCTGCCAGTTATTACCATCGTGCGGATTTGTTGCCGGCGCTTGAGAGCAACAAAACCTTGCGCGAGCGATTTTTCGGCGGAGCGCGCAAGCCGATTTTCACCAGCAGCAGCGCCGACAATCACCTGGTGACATTCGCTGAAGTCATGGCCATGTACCTGCTGGTCTGGTCGCCGACTCCCTGGACGCTGATCGCGCCACAACCGCCAGCGCTGACGCCCGAAAGACGCAAGCGTTATGCCCTTGAACAGACGCGTATCGATGACTTCAAGGGGGGCCTGGGGGATGTCGCGCGGGCCATGGCGCATCTGCCGTGCCTGATGATTTTCGACGACCATGACATTACCGATGACTGGAATCTGTCCGCGCAATGGGAGGAAACGGCCTACGGCCATCCGTTCTCCAAGCGCATCATCGGCAACGCGCTGCTCGCCTACATGCTGTGCCAGGGCTGGGGCAACAACCCGGATGCGTTCGGCGACGTGCTGGAAAAAGCCCGATTATTGAGTGCCACGGGGCACGACGATTATCTCGACAGCGACGTCCAGGACGCTCTGATCGATGATCTGCTCGGCTTTCAACACTGGCATTACGTGCTGCCGACCACTCCGGCGCTGGTTGTCATCGACACCCGCACCCGACGCTGGCGCAGCGAGATGAATCTCAAGCAACCCTCGGGTCTGCTGGACTGGGAAGCGCTCAGCGAACTGCAACAGGAACTGCTCGATCACCCGTCGGCGATCATTGTTTCGCCAGCGCCGATCTTCGGCGTCAAACTGATCGAAACCGTGCAACGCGTCTTCAGCTGGTGCGGTTATCCGCTGCTGGTCGACGCGGAAAACTGGATGGCCCATCGCGGCGCGGCTCAGGTGATCCTGAACATTTTCCGACACTCGCGCACACCGGGTAACTACGTGGTGCTGTCGGGCGATGTGCATTATTCCTTCGTCTACGAAGTCCTGATCCGACACCGCCAGGCCGGTCCAAGGATCTGGCAGATCACCAGCAGCGGCATCAAAAACGAATTCCCGCCCACGCTGCTCGAATGGTTCGACCGCCTCAACCGCTGGCTCTACTCGCCGCGCTCGCCGCTCAATTGGCTGACCAAACGCCGTCGCATGCGCATCATCCCGCACATCCCTGAACATGCCGAAGCGGGTGAACGGCTATGGAATTCGGCAGGGATCGGCCAAGTGTTCTTCAATGAAAAGGGACAGCCGCAGGAAATCTTTCAGCACAATTCAAACGGTGCACCGAAGACGCGGATGATTGCGCCCGACACAGACGACTGAACGTGTAAGCCACCATGAACCTCACCCGAACCCTGATCATCGGCAACTCTGGCGCGGGCAAAAGCTGGCTGGCTAAACGACTGGCCGAACACCTGCATGCGCCGTGGACTGATCTTGACCGCGTCCACTGGCTGTCGGATGAAAGCAGCATCGCCCGCCCTCGCTCCGAAGCATTGGGCATGGCGCGCGTGCTGGCCGATGAAGAGCGCTGGGTGATTGAGGGTGTTTACGGCTGGATCGTCAGCGAACTGATCAACCGTGCAACAGCGCTGGTCTGGCTGTGTGTTGACGACGAAAGCTGCGCCGCCAATATTCGTCAGCGAGAAAACCGGCAGGACAACGACGAATTGCTGATCGCGTTGCTGGAATGGGCCGGCAGTTATCGTGTTCGCAAAGACTCCAGCGGGTTTTCCGCACACCGGCAGCTGTTCGAAGGGTTCAGCGGTTCAAAAATCAGACTCAGGGATCGAGGTGAAATCGCGGCCTTCGTGAACACTCTTTCCGACTCGTCACACAGCGTTTGAAAAAGGATTGGTATGTTTGCACGGAGCAAGTTAGTCCCCGAACTGATGGTCACCGACATCAAGAAAAGCCTGCATTTCTGGACCTCGCTAATCGGTTTCAAGATTGCCTACGAGCGCCCTGAAGCGGGTTTCGCCTACCTCGATAACAACGGCGTGCAAATCATGCTGGAGCAATACGCTCCAGACGAAGGCCAGTGGATGACCGGAGCATTGGAAGCGCCGTTTGGCCGGGGCATCAACTTTCAGATCACTGTTGATCTCGTCGAGCCGATACTCCAACGATTGGCCGAAGTTGAATGGCCGCTGTTTCGTCCCTGCGCCGATGTCTGGTATCGCGCTGATGCGGTGGAGGTCGGGCAACGTGAATTTCTGGTTCAGGACCCGGATGGGTATCTGGTTCGGTTGGTGGAGAGTTTGGGGGAGCGGGTGTGTTTGTCCGTAGATCGGATCGCGGGCAAATCGGATTAGGATTACATCGGTCTCGGAAACGTCTTGAAGAAGCTTCGGCGATACTCAGTGCAAGCGTAGACACATCGTCTGCGTAATGACCACTCGGAGGTATCGCCTTGTCAACCTGTACTCATTTCTGTACGTTCTTTGCATCGAGCGAGGACTACAACATGCAAACTATCAACTACACCACCGCACGGGCCCATCTGGCCGAAACCATGGATAGGGTCAATGAAGACCGTGCGCCGTTGCTGGTTACTCGCCAGAAAGGCGAACCCGTAGTGATGATGTCTCTGGCGGAGTACAACGCTCTCGAAGAGACCGCCTATCTGCTGCGCTCCCCCGCCAATGCTGAGCGCCTGATCAAATCGATCAGCAACTTGCGTGCAGGGAAGACCCAATCCAGGCAACTCATCGAAGAATGAATATTGAGTTCACTCCCGAAGGTTGGGACGACTATTTATGGTTCCAACAAAATGACAAGGCCGGACTCAAACGAATCAACCTGCTCATCACAGCTATCCAGCGTGAACCATTCGACGGGCTCGGAAAGCCTGAGCCGCTCAAACACAATTTGAGCGGCTTTTGGTCACGTCGAATTACTGCTGAGCATCGTTTGGTCTACGAGGTCGATGAAGGTGAGATTCGCGTCGTGATGTGTAGATATCACTACTGAACACGATCTCAGGATGTTCTCATCGCCCGACAAACCCCTCTGACAATCATCTCCACTTCCCGCTCATCAATCGTCAGCGGTGGCAGCAGGCGGATGGTCTTGCCCCGTGTCACGTTGATCAGCAAGCCGTGGTCGCGTGCGGCGATCAGGGTCAGGTCGCGGATCGGTTGCTTGAGTTCGATGCCGATCATCAAGCCTTGGCCACGAATCGCCAGGACGTTCGGGTCGTCGGCCAGTTCGGCGCGCAGTCTTGCCAGCAGGCGTTCCCCCTGAAGCCTGGCGTTTTCCAGCAGACCTTGTTCTTCGATGATGTCCAACACCGTGCAACCGACCCGACACGCCAGCGGATTACCGCCGAAGGTGCTGCCATGGCTGCCGGGGGTGAACAGCTCGGCGGCTTTTCCCCGGGCCAGGCAGGCGCCAATGGGGATACCGTTGCCGAGGCCCTTGGCCAGAGTCATGACGTCCGGGACGATGCCTTCGTGTTGGAAGGCGAACCACTGGCCGGTACGACCGATGCCGGTCTGGATTTCGTCGACCATCATCAGCCAGCCGCGCCGATTGCACAGTTCGCGCACGGCTTTCAGGTAACCGGCAGGCGCCAGCTGGACGCCGCTTTCACCTTGAATCGGTTCCATCAGAATCGCCACGATGCGCGGGCCATGGGCTTGCCGCACTTTGTCCAGCGCGTTGAGGTCGCCGAAGGGCACTTTGACGAAGTCGCCGGGCAACTCGTTGAACCCCAGGCGCACGGCCGGGCCGTCGCTGGCGGATAAGGTGCCCAGCGTCCGGCCATGGAAAGCGTTTTCCATCACCACCACCAGCGGTTGCTCGACACCTTTATGCCAGCCATAAAGCCGTGCGAGTTTCAGCGCGGTTTCATTAGCTTCGGCCCCGGAGTTGTTGAAGAACGCCCGCTCCATGCCCGACAACTGCGTCAGTTTCTGCGCCAACCGCTGCTGCCAGTCGATGCTGTAGAGGTTGGAGGTATGCAACAGCAGCCCGGCCTGCTCGCTGATCGCCGACACGATTTTGGGATGAGAGTGGCCGACATTGGTCACCGCCACACCCGCCACCGCATCCAGATACTCACGTCCCGCCTGATCCCAAAGTCGAGTGCCCAGGCCTTTGCTGAAACTCAGGGCCAGGGGTTGGTAAGTGGTCATCAGGCAAGCGGCGGTCATGACATCAAGCTCCATCAATTGTCGGTGTTTTTGCAGTATGGTTAGCCACCTGAGCTGGATAAACGCTGCAACACTTCAATCATCTTAAAGCTGAGCTTGATAATGGATTTATTCCAGGCAATGACGGTTTACGTCAAAGTGGTCGAAGCCGGGAGCATGACGGCCGCCGCACAGCAGTGCGAAATGTCCACCACCATGGTCGGCAATCACCTCCGCGCGCTGGAGCAACGCCTGGGTGTGCGTTTGTTGAACCGGACGACGCGACGCCAGCGTTTGACGGAGTTCGGCTCCGCCTATTACCAGCGCTGTCTGGAGGTGTTGGGATTGGTGGAGGATTCCGAGCGGCTGGCCGAACAAAGTCAGGACACACCGAGCGGGACCTTGCGCATCACGGCCCCGCTGACCTTCGGCACTGAAAAGCTTGCGCCGGCACTCAGCGAGTTCACCCTGCGTTACCCGCAAGTCAAACTGGACGTGGTGCTCACCAACGGGCGGCCCGACCTTCTCGAAAACGGCCTCGACGTGGCGTTTCGCCTGGGCGCAATCGAACCGTCCAACCTGATCGCCCGCCCGCTCATCGACTACACGCTGACCATGTGCGCCTCGAAGTCTTATCTGGCACGCCGGGGCACACCGGAAAAACCCGAAGACTTGCAACAGCACGACTGCTTGTCCTTTGCCTACCCGGTCGGCGATGACTGGCAATCCGTGGAAAAGCAATGGCGGCTGAGCGGGCCGGAAGGCGAAGTCATGGTGGCCGTCAGAGGACCGATGCTGATCAACAGCTCGGCCGGGCTGCACCAGGCTGCTCGAACCGGGATGGGCATCGTGATGTTGCCCGATGCGCTGGTCGAGCAGGATCTGCTGAGCGGAAACCTGGTAGCGCTGATGCAAGACTATCGACTGCCCAGCCGGCCGATGCACCTGGTGTACGCTCAGGATCGCTATCGCTTGCCGAAATTGCGTCGCTTCGTCGACTTCGCCATGCAGATGTGGGCCAAGCACTAGCCGGGGCAATACACCATGCACTAATCTCCCGGCTGACGGGTCACTTTGATATCAGTGCAAGGAGAGCGGTGATGGGTGAGGCATCAAATATCGAGCCGTTGAAATTCAATGTGTCGGATTTGAACGAGGACATGCTGCACACCATTCTGGAACTGGTCAGTGATGGCATTTGGGACTGGAATGCCAACACCGGGTTCGTCTACCGCAATCCCGGGTGGTACGTGATGCTCGGCTATGCTCCGCACTCCCTGGACAACACCGTGTTTACCTGGGAAAACGTGATGCACCCCGACGATTACCCGCGGGTGATGGCGTTGTTTGATGCGTACCTGAATCAACACACGGCGGGCTATCAAGCCGAGTATCGCTGCCGCAAGCAGGACGGCAGTTATATCTGGATCGAAGATCGCGGCTACGTGCTGGCACGCAATGCCGACGGATCGGTCGCGCGGATGGTCGGTGCGCACCGCAGCATCGAAGACAAGAAACGCCTCTTCGAGGAGATGGAGCGGCGCAATCAATCCCTTGAAGCCATCGTCGAAGAACGCACCCGTGAGTTGTCACGGGTCAATCAGCAGCTGCAAATTCAACTGGAAGAAAATCGCAAACTGGCGGAAACCGATGCGCTGACATCGATCGCCAATCGCTATCGCCTGGAAAAAACCCTGCCTCAGGAATGCGAGCGTGCCCAGCGCTTTCGCCAGCCGCTGTCATTGATCGCCATGGACATCGATGACTTCAAGAACATCAACGATCACTACGGCCATGCCCTGGGAGACGCGGCATTGGTGCAGGTCGTCAAGACCGTGAAACGCTGCGTGCGCTACGGCGATCTACTGGCACGCTGGGGCGGTGACGAGTTCATCCTCATCCTGCCCAATACCTCGCTGGCCGACGCCCGATCCTTCGCCGAAAAAATCCGCCAAGGCCTCTCAAGCATGCCGCCTGTGGGTGAGTTCCAGGTGACCATGAGTTTCGGGGTGGTCCAGCGCTTTGAAGAAGAGCAACAGACCGGCCTTCTGGCCAGGGCCGATCAGGCGCTGTATCGGTCGAAAGTGGCGGGCAAGAATGTGATTTCCGGGTGAGCGCCGTCCTGCATGTCCGCGATGTACTGCCCTCGGAAGCGGAATCCGTGCGGCTGTTTCTTGAGCAGAACGGATGGGCCCACCGCCTGGGATCAACTGAACATTTTGCGCAGTTGATCGCCAGCTCCCAACGTACCGCGCTTGCCGTGAAAGATGCCCAGATCATCGGGTTTGCCCGTGGCATCACCGACAGCCTATCCAACGGTTATCTGTCTATGGTTGTCGTGTCCGGGCAGCATCGACGTGAAGGCATTGGCCGGGCGCTGGTCGAGCATGTCATGGGCGAGAACACCGACATCACCTGGGTTCTGCGCGCAGGCCGTGAAGGCGCTTCGGAATTTTTCTCGCGCCTGGGTTTTGAACCGTCGAGCATCGCGATGGAGCGCCCCCGCAGTCGATAGCCAAAACGCCCTTCACATCCCCGCCTTCACCAGCACCGGTTTCTCCTGATACCGATCCGGGTACAGCTGCTTCAGCTGCGCGACTTTCGGCAGGTCGTTGATCACGATGTATGGATACGTCGGGTGCTCGGTCAGAAAGTCCTGATGTTCCTCTTCCGCCGGGTAGAAACCGTTGTAGGTTTCCAGCTTGGTGACAATGGGTTTGGTGAACGAATGGGCGGCGTCGAGCTGGGCAATGTAGGCCTGGGCGACGCGCTGCTGTTCCGTGTTCGCCGGGAAAATTGCCGACCGATACTGCGTGCCGCTGTCGGGGCCCTGGCGGTTCAACTCGGTGGGGTTGTGCGCCACTGAGAAATAGATTTGCAGCAAGGTGCCGTAGCTGACCTGCGACGGATCGAAAGTGACTTCGACCGATTCCGCATGACCGGTATCGCCGTCGCTGACACGCTCATACCGGGCGGTGTTGGCTTCACCGCCAGCGTAACCGGAGACGGCTTTTTTCACGCCTTTGACGTGCTGGAACACCCCTTGGACGCCCCAGAAGCAACCGCCGGCGAAGACTGCGGTTTCGCTGTGGGCCTGGGTGGTTTCATCCAGGGCAGGCGGCGGGATAATGACGGCCTCTTCAGCAGCGCCGAAAGAAAACGCCGAGCATTGGCCAATGAGGCCTGCAGCCGCCAAACCCAACAAGGTACGGCGCCAGGTAACCGGGATTTTCATGAGTCTGACTCCTGAACAAATGATAGGGCGATCAACCGAACGTAAACGCATACGCCGACACACCCGGATCGAGAAACTCGATGCTGAAAGTGCGGTCCGTCACGCCGCCGTTCTGGCGCACCAATTGATACAACCGTTGCTCGGTAACGCTGCCGCTGCCATCGGGAGCGACGTCGGTACCGTGGGCATCGCCGGGGGCTTTTCCGTCGATCAGCACTTTGAAGCGCACCGGTTTGCCGTCTGCGCCGGGGCCCAGTACCAGGTGCAAATCGCGCGCGTGGAAGCGGTAGACGATTCGGCTGGCCGGCGCGCTTGAAATCGCGCGCTCCGAACCGACGTTCCATTGACCGTCCAGGCCCCAATCGTTGAGTGCCAATTGCGCCGGCGTGCTGTACGCCGACACCTTGTCCGGCACCAGACCGGTTTGCGGCACGAAGTGCTCCGCACGCTGGTAGCCGACATAGGTTTCCGGCGACTGGACTTCATTCATGTCCGGGGCCAGTTGGACCCCGGTGGCATCGGCTGTGATCAGCCCATCGGCGACTTTTGAGGCGCCCGCTTCACGCAGCAACTGCTGGATGACGCGTTCTGATTCGGCGTACTCGCCTTCACCGAAGTGGTGATAACGAATGCGCCCCTGCGCGTCGGCAAAATAGTGAGCCGGCCAGTATTCGTTGTTGAAGGCACGCCAGATCTTGTAGTCATTGTCGATCGCCACCGGGTAGTTGATGCCCAGGTCTTTCATGGCTTTGGTGACATTGCCCACATCCCGCTCGAACGCGAATTCGGGCGCATGAACACCGATCACCACCAGCCCCTGATCGCGGTACTTCTCGGCCCAGGCTTTGACATACGGCAAGGTGCGCAGGCAGTTGATGCAGGAGTAAGTCCAGAAATCCACCAGCACGACCTTGCCCTTCAATGCCTGTGCGGTCAGTGGAGGCGAATTGAGCCATTGCACGGCGCCATCCAGCGGCGGGAGGTTGCCTTCAATCGGCAATGCGCCTGGCGCTTTTGCTGACATTTTCATCGCCCCGCCAGCGGCCATCATCGCCCCGCTGTTGTTCGGTGATTTGCCGGCTAAACGGCCCACCAACGCCTGCTCGAGGCCGCCGGTGGAAGCCGTCGAAACCCGCGCCAGGATGCCAGTGTCCAGCCCGAGGGCAATCGCCGCCACACCAGCCAACATCGCCGCGCCCAAACCTCGACGGACCCATTCACCCGCGCCGATCGAGCGCTTCATCGCCGCGAAGACTTTACCGCCCAGCAACAACGCCACGGCGAGGGAAGTGGCGGCACCCGCGGCGTAAGCCAGCAACAGCAACGTGGTGGCGATGCTTGCCCCTTGCAGCGCCGCCCCGGTCAGCAACAGGCCGAGAATCGGCCCGGCACACGGTGCCCAGAGCAGGCCCGTGGCGACGCCGATCAGGAACGAAGCGCCGGGACGCGGACGAGCATCGGCGCCCGCGGCTTCCGACAGTCGGCTGCCGGCCGCCACCAGTGGGCGCGTCAGGCGCTCGGCCAATCGAGGCAGCAGCAGCGTCAGCCCGAACAGTGCCACGAACAGCAACGCGAGCCAGCGACCGTACTGATTGACTTGCACCACCCAGCCGCCGCCCACCGCCGCCAATGAGGCGACGAGCGCGAAGGTCACCGCCATCCCCGCCAACAGTGGCAAGCCACTTTTCATAAACGGCTGCCCGGTGCGAGCGAAGACAAAGGGCAATACCGGCAGAATGCACGGGCTGACAATCGTCAGCACACCACCGAGATACGCGAGAACCAGAAGCCACATAGCATCGACCTGCAATAAATGAGTGAAAGGAAGTGCCCATGGGTCACGCCGCCTGGGGCTCGAAGGTCATCGCCAGACCGTTCATGCAGTAACGCAGGCCGGTCGGTTTGGGCCCGTCGTCGAAGACGTGGCCCAGATGCCCCCCGCAACGCCGGCAGTGGACTGCTTCGCGCAGCACGCCGAAGGAACGGTCCTGACGGGTCGCCACCGCCTTGTCCAGTGGCGCCCAGAAGCTGGGCCAACCGGTGCGGCTGTCAAACTTCGTGTCGGATGAGAACAGCGGCAAATCACACCCGGCACAGGCGAAAATTCCCTCGCGATGCTCGTTGTTCAACGGGCTGCTGTAGGCCCGTTCGGTGCCTTCTTCGCGCAGGATTTCATACTGCTCGGCACTGAGCATCGCGCGCCATTCGCTGTCACTGTGAGTCACCTCGAACACCTCCGACGCACTGGCCTCGCTGACCAGCGCCGAATGGGCGGCAAATTTTGGCAACACACCGATCACCAGGGCTGCAGCGCCCAGCCCGCCGCTCGCTACAAGAAACTGTCGCCGTGAAAACATGGCCATCTCCAAAATTCCAGGTGCCTGATAGGGAACACAGCCTAGGCTTGGGTTGATCGCCAAATCCTCACGGACAGTTAAACAATTCGTGATAACTCGCCCCGGGGAAAACCCGCACAATGTGCCCATTGCGCTACAAAGGATTGAGCTTTATGGAACAGACCAAACGTGTCCTGGTGGTCGAGGACGACCTGCACATCGCCGACCTTATCTGCCTGCATCTGCGCGATGAGCAGTTCGAGGTGGTGCACTGCGCCGACGGTGATGAGGGTATGCGACTGCTGCAGCAAGGAAGCTGGGACGCACTGATCCTCGACCTGATGTTGCCCGGCGTCGACGGCCTGGAAATCTGCCGTCGGGCGCGGGCCATGGCCCGCTACACACCGATCATCATCACCAGCGCCCGCTCCAGTGAAATGCACCGGATCCTGGGGCTGGAACTCGGGGCCGACGATTACCTGGCCAAGCCTTTTTCAATGCTTGAGCTGGTCGCCCGGGTCAAAGCCCTGCTGCGACGTGTCGACGCCATGGCCCGCAACCTGAAAATGGACGCCGGCAGCCTGATCACCAACGGCCTGTCCATCGACCCGATCACCCGCGACGTGTCCCTCGACGGTCGTCGCCTGGACCTGACCCCGCGAGAGTTCGACCTGCTGTATTTCTTCGTCCGCCAGCCTGGCAAGGTGTTCTCGAGGATGGACCTGCTCAACGCAGTCTGGGGCTACAGCCACGAAGGCTACGAACACACGGTCAACACCCACATCAATCGCCTGCGGGCCAAGATCGAAGCCGATCCGGCACAACCTGCGCGCATCCTCACGGTATGGGGTCGTGGCTATAAATTCGCGGCCAAGGAGGAGCAGCCATGAGGCTGACCCTGACACAGCGCCTGTCCCTGGTGTTTGCCATTCTGTTGCTGGTGTGCTGTGGCACCTCGGCCTGGATGCAAGTGCGCTCCAACAAAATGCACGAACTGGAGGTGGTTCAAGGGCTGTCGCGTGATCTCGCCCAGCACATCGCCCGCGACACTGTGCTGATGGACACCAATGGCCTGATGCCCAATGCCGTGCGCGAATTGTTCAGCAAACTCATGCTGGTCAATCCGAGTGTCGAGGTCTATCTGCTTGATAACGAGGGGCTCATTGTCGGCAGCGCCGCCCCCGAAGGCCGGATGCGTCGGGATCGGGTCGATCTGGCACCGATCCAGCGCTTGCTCAAGGGCGAGGCGCTGCCGATTCTTGGCGACGACCCGCGCAGCGTCGACGGACGCAAGGTGTTCAGCGCAGCGCCGTTGCAGGTCAACGGCAAGCCGGAAGGTTACCTCTATGTGGTGTTGCTCAGTGAAGAACACGACCGCTTCGCCGAACGCGGTGCCACCAGCGCCGCGCTCAATACGGCGCTGCTGTCTATCGGTCTGGTGGCGTCGTTGTGCCTGATCGCCGGCCTTGCCGCATTTGCCCTGATCACCCGACCGTTGCGTCGATTGACCGATCGAGTCAGCCAGTTCGACATCGACGGAGTCCCCTCCACACCGCCCGCATCGGACCCGGTAGAAAAAGCATCGAGCCACGATGAAATAGCCGTACTCGACGCCGCTTTCCGCCAGATGCAAACCCGTCTCGGCGAACAATGGCGCTCGCTGACTCGCCAGGATCAGGAACGCCGTGAATTGGTGGCGAACATCTCTCACGACCTGCGCACACCGCTGGCCTCGCTGCACGGTTATCTGGAAACCCTGTCGCTCAAAGACGCCACGCTGTCCCCCGCCGACCGCCGTCGCTATCTGGGCATCGCCCTGGATCAAAGCCGCAAGGTTGGCGGCCTGGCGCAATCGCTGCTGGAACTGGTGCGGCTGGAACACGGTTTCGTGCAACCGGTGCTGGAGCGTTTCTCCCTGACCGATCTTGTGCAGGACATCTTCCAGAAGTTCGAACTCACCGCCGAAGCGCGCCAGATTGAACTCAAGGCCAACTTCGCGCCCAACGTCTCGGCCGTCTGCGCCGACCTGGGGCTGATCGAACGTGTGCTGACCAACCTGTTCGACAATGCCCTGCGCGATACCCCGCAAGGTGGAGAAATCGAACTGAGCCTGCGACCTCAAGGGCCCTTTATCGAAGTCACCATCAGCGACACCGGCCCCGGCATCGCCCCCGAGTTGCGCGAAGGTTTGTTTCTGCGTCCGTTCAACATTGGCGGTGCCCGGCGCGATGGCGGGCTGGGGCTGCGCATCGTGCATCGGATCCTGCAACTGCACGGTCGCGAGATTCAGTTGATCGACGTTCCGGGACGGGGGGCGACTTTCCGTTTCTCCTTGCCAGTGGATGAACAAACAGCCGAAAAATGGGCCGTTCGCTCGATGAACCTGAATTCGCTGGGGAAATAGCCCGGTTTCAGCGGTCACAGCTTTGAACCCGATACCCGATGCTGAGGCGAGAAAACGTTGATGACGGCCACGACGCCCTTGTATATCGGCTGCGCCGGATGGAGCCTGCCCCGTGAGCAATGGAGTGCTTTTCCCGACGAAGGCACTCACCTGCAACGGTACGCGGCACAGCTGATGTGCGCGGAAATCAACAGCTCGTTTTATCGACCACACCGCCCGGCAACCTATGCGCGATGGGCTGAAAGCGTGCCGGAGAATTTCAGGTTTTCAGTCAAAGTCCCCAAGCAGATCACCCACGAGGCTCGCTTGGTGAATGGTGAACAGTTGATCGATGACTTTATTGAGCAATGCATCCACCTGGGCCAGAAGCTTGGCTGCCTGCTGATCCAGCTTCCGCCCTCCTTGCCCTTCGACGTCAACACGGCCGAAACCTTTTTCGCCACCTTTCGTTCGCGCTACACAGGCTTCGCCGTGTTTGAACCCAGGCACGTCAGCTGGCAAACAGCCGAGGCGCAGGCGCTGCTGATGGAGCATCGAATAGGCCAAGTGGCAGCCGATCCTTCGCCACTGCCCAATGGCGATGTACCCGGTGCCTGGCCGGGCATCCGCTACTACCGATTGCACGGGTCGCCGCGAATCTACTATTCAAACTACGAGAAACCATGGCTTGAAGACCTGGCTCGAACGCTACACCCCCAAGCCGACGGCGTTCCCACCTGGTGCATCTTCGACAACACCGCCAGTGGTGCGGCGACTGCCAATGCGCTGGAGCTTCAGCGAATGACATCCCAGCGCCAAAAATGATGACCAACCGCCTGTTCATCCGTGACAACTCGGGTCAGGTCCAATAGATTAGGCGGCCTGAAAAGGCCCTGTGCTTTCTCGCCTAAACCCAAGTTAAAAGAAGTAGTGAAATTTCAATGTCCGATTCCAATACCGCTGAATCCGTAGTCACCTTGTCGTCCAAAGCGGAATACGAAAACTCCATCAATCTTTCACAGCATGTGCCACAGGCCAAGACCATCAGCGAGATGGTCCTGGACGCTTTTCAATCCACCCGGGAAAGCGACCAGATCCGCGAGCTGCGCGCCGCGATTCGCCAGGCGCACGATAGCTTCGACGACGATAAAGCCTATGAACTGATGGGCGAACTCAAACAACTGAAAGACGCTGAAGCGTCCGACATTGCCGCGCTGGAAGACCTGAGCAGCAAATTCCCGATCAGCCGTATTCTTTCCAGCTTCAAGGAAGACCCGGCGTTTCAGGAAATCGTCTATGGTCTGGCGTTGAAGGTGCTGAACCAGACTCACCAGGCCATCAGCAACCCAAGCACGGGCAAGAGCAAAGTGGCTCGCGCCAAGAAAGACCTCGAAGTGTTCACCATCAGCAAGGATGGCGTGAGCGTTACGCTGCCGCTGCGCACGCCACGTGCGAGCCTGAACGTTGATCGCAAAGCGCTGGAGTTCCTCGGTTTCACTTTCGTCGGCGAAGGTGAAGACGCGGCCATTGAAAACGAAACGTTCCTGGACAATACCGGGGCCGAACAAGCGGTCAACCGCAAGAACATCATCACTGCTATTCAACAACAAACCGCGTTCGACGGTTACAGCATCGCTGCGCAGTAACCGATCAACCTGAAAGCTTTCAGTCAGCAAGGAACCTGTGGCGAGGGAGCTTGCTCCCGCTGGGCTGCGTAGCGGCCCCAAAAATGTGGCAACAATGCCGACTCTTGTGAGTGCTACCCACTCAAGCGGGAGCAAGCTCCCTCGCCACAAAAGCAGGTCTGCCCGAAAGAATTATCGCGCTGACGGATGCAGGGCCGCGATCATGTCCACTTCAATCGGCGCATTTTTCGGCAGCTGGTAAACACCGACGGTCGTTCGGGTGTGTTTACCGGCCTCACCCAATACATGCGTGAAGACGTCAGACGCTCCATTGGCAACCTCACTGAGGTCCACAAAATCGAACGTGGATTTCACGTAGACCGTGATGCGCAGCAATGCCTTGAGGTTATCCAGTGAGCCGATGGCCTCACGGATCAGGGCAAGCCCGCGTATCGCGCTGATACCGGCAGCCTCTTGGGCATCGGCCAGGTTGAGTTCCAGTCCCACTCGGCCGGGGTATTGGATTTTGCCGTTCATTCGCGGCACCAGCCCGCTGACGTACAGTTCGTCATCGTGCCGGACCACCGGGGCGTAATGCCCGCCGGCAGAATTCTCGTCGTAGATATCAAAGCCAAGTTCTTTCGCCATCGCGAGGAAGCGTTCGTCGCGACTCATTTGATTACTCATTAACCGACCCCCTCTTAATCAATCATGCATACGCGCAGATGATGGTAGAGAGAGATGCGTGTCTTGATCAGGGCAACTTCGTATAAGATCCAACAAACTTTACTGCCAGGGAGACCAGTAAAATGCAGCGCGCCGTCATCGCCGCCATCGAGTTCCAGCCCGGAGTGCCGCTGGTGCAGCAGATCGTCGATCAGCTGTCTTTGGCCATCAACCAGGGTGGCCTGCCGAACGGGGCCAAGTTGCCACCGATTCGCGAGCTGTCCGAGTTGATGAACGTCGGCAAATCTACCGTGGTCGATGCTCTCGACCGGTTGCGGGCCAAGGGGTTGGTGGTTTCACGCCAGGGTTCGGGGCATTACATTCACCGCCCGAGCATTCAATCCCAGCATGCAACTGGCCCGGACCTGCATCCCCAAGACACACTCAGCCGGGTCCGCCGCGCCTTGCTGCTGAACAACGGCGCGCTGCGCCCTGGCTGCGGATTTCTGCCCGCCTCGTGGCTGCCCGCCGACGAATTGCTCAAAGCCGTGCGCAGCACCCTTCGTGCGACCGCGCTGCGCATGGGCGAGTACGGTGAGGTCGGTGGTTACCTCCCGTTGCGCGAGGCGTTGCGCGTGAAGCTGTCGACCGTCGGCATCGAGGTGCCGGTGGAGCAGATCATCACCACCGCCAATACCGTGCAGGCCATCGACCTGCTGATGCGCCTGTTGATAAAACCCGGCGACACCGTGCTGCTCGACGATCCGTGCTACTTCAACATGCACACCAACCTGGCGCTGCACGGCGCCAAGGTCATCACCATCGCCCGCGATTGCGACGGGCTGGACCTGGAAGCGTTCGAGCAATTACTGATCGCCCATCGCCCAGTGCTGTATATGACTAACAGCACGCTGCACAACCCGACCGGACACTCGTTCTCCGCCGCCCAGGTTTATCGCTTGCTGGAGCTGAGTCACCGTTACGGCGTCCACATCCTCGAAGATGACTTGTATGGCGACATCCAGCAAAGACGCACCCCGCGCCTGGCCGCGAGCGGTCTGGACAATGTCAGTTACGTGTCCGGTTTCTCCAAGACCCTGACCGCCAACAGCCGGGTCAGCTACACCGCGCTATCGCCGCAACTGGCCGCACGCATAATCACCTTGAAAATGGCCTGCGGCGGCGTGACCTCGGAACTGGCGGAGCAGATCACCTGCACCATGCTCAGTAACGGCAGCTACGCCAAACACACACGGCGCACGGTGGATCGCCTGTATGAATCGAGCAGTCGCGTGACGAGATGGCTGGTAGAGGCGGGATGTTCGGTGTCATCGATAGCGGGTGAAGGGCTGTTCATCTGGACTCGGTTGCCCGAAGGACTGCACGCCGAAACCCTGGCCGGCAAAGGCCTCGAACACGACCTGGTGCTGGCGCCCGGCACCCTGTTGAGCAAAGCCGCCGATGCCAGCAGCTTCCTGCGTTTCAATGTTGCGCATAGCGATAGCCTGCAGGTGCGCGAGCAGTTTTTCCGGCTGCTCGATCGCTGAGTTTTTCTGATGCCATTTTGCTGTTCCAACAAAAAGCCTCGCTCTTCTCTCGAAGGCGGGGCTTTCAACCGGAGCTGCATCGGGTTCTTGTTTTGCAACTCAGGCTCAAGAAAATGTTGCGCGTTGCTCCGCCTCGTAATGTCGAGTCTGAAAAGGCATGAGGGTTTGAGCCTTTAGGCCAAGGCCTTCACTCAACCCCCAGGAGGCTGCCAGTTCATCACGGCGACGGCGAAGCGGCGCGGCTGGTTCTGGCTTCACACCTTGCTTGAAAGTCGAGTAGGCAAAAAGCTCAAGGGCATTAAAGGTTTCCAGCACGCGGCTATCAGACACGCATGAAAAACGTGTAAAGCGTTCGAGCAGGTAGCCTGCGCGACGAACCTCGACCTCATCAGAATGCCGACTCAAAAAAGCCGTGACTTCACTTGAGAGGTTCGAGCTTGAGTACCAAACAGCTTTGGCAGCGCTCACAAGCGCAACGTCATCTGCTTGATTCAAAGGACTTTTGACCAGAGTGTCCAAAGCGGATGAGAGGACGTGGCCGCTAAGGGGCTTCGTCATCTGTATTCTCCAGATAGTTTTGCAGAATATTTTCGAGAACAGAGGTTGGTGATTCTTTATTGCCAACCTATACATCAATAGCCTGCAACGCCAGTCGGCGGAGCTCAGTGGTGAGTATGATAGGAAGATTCTTCCACATGGGTAAGCAGGAGCACTGGGCCTCGCATTAGTTGCGCGCCTACGAGACTTGGTGTGCCAAACGACTGAATCGCACCCAACAAAAAGCCCCGCTCTTCTCTCGAAGACGGGGCTTTTCTTTACAGCAGCCGGCGCTTAAGGCGCGTAAGTCAGCAACAACTCACTCGGCACTTTGAAGTCCAGCGACATCATCACGCTCAACGCGGTGATGGTGAAGATCGAGAACACGAACAGCTTGCGTGCCCAGACCGTGTCATCGACTGCCTTGTAGCCGGTCCAGGCCATGTACAACCAGTACATGCCCATGGCCGCGGCGACGGCGAGGTAGCTCATGCCGGCGTAGCCGCTGAAGGTCAGCATCAAGGTCGCCACGAGGAACGCCAGGATGTAGAGCAGGATGTGCCGCTTGGCCACTTGAATCCCCCGCTTCACGGGCAACACCGGAATCGATGCGGCCCGGTAATCATTGAAGCGGAAGATCGCGATGGCGTAGGAATGCGGCATCTGCCACAGGCTGAACATCACCAGCAACGTCAGCGCGGCCATGTCAAAGTTGTTGGTCACGGCTACGTAGCCAATCACCGGCGGCATCGCACCCGACAGACTGCCCACCAGCGTGCCGTGAACCGACTTGCGCTTGAGGTACAGGCTGTAGAAGCCGACGTAGATGACGAAACCGATCACCGCGAACAGCGCGGCCAACGGGTTCGCCACCTTGTACAACAATGCAACGCCGGCCACACCGAGGACGGTCGCGAAGATCAGCGCCAGTTTCAGGGAGATCAGGCCCTGGACCAGTACGCGGTTCTTGGTGCGCTCCATCTTCAGGTCGATGTCGCGGTCGATGCAGTTGTTGAACACGCAACCGGAGGCCACCACCAGGGAGGTGCCGATCATTGCCGCCAGGAAGATGGCCAGATCGACATGCCCTTGAGAGGCCAGGAAAAATCCGCCTGCCACTGAAAGCACGTTACCGAAAATGATCCCCGGTTTGGTGATTTGGATAAAGTGCTTAAAGGACATCCGGACTTACCTCACTTCGCCATCATGAACGTGTGGATGCTGAACATGATCCACAGCGACAGGCCTACCAGCAGGACAATCACGATCGCGGCGAAAACAAATGCAATCACGTTGTTACGCTGCGCGGCCGAACGGTCCAGGTGCAGGAAGTACACCAGGTGCACCAGCACCTGGATCACGGCGAATGCCAGGACGATCATCAGGGTGATCGACTTCGGCAGCGTCGGGTACATCACCAGCGCAAACGGGATGACGGTCAGGATCACCGACAGGATGAAGCCGATCGCGTAGGACTTGACGCTGCCGTGGCCGGCGTCGTGGCTGTCATGGGAGTGTGTGTTAGCCATTTACATAGTCCCCATCAGGTAAACAACGGTGAATACGCAGATCCACACGACGTCCAGGAAGTGCCAGAACAGGCTCAGGCAGCTCAGGCGGGTCTTGTTGGTCGACGTCAGGCCATGCTTGTTGACCTGATACATCATGATCGCCATCCAGATCAGACCGCTGGTCACGTGCAGACCGTGGGTACCGACCAGGGTGAAGAACCCGGACAGGAAGCCGCTGCGGCTAGGGCCGTAGCCTTCGGCGATCAACACGTGGAACTCGTTGATCTCCATGCCGATGAAGCCGGCACCGAACAGGAAGGTCATGGCCAACCAGCCCAGGACCTGCTTCTTGTTGCCCCGGTAGAACGCCAGCATGGCGAAGCCGTAGGTGATCGAACTGAACAACAGCAGAGCGGTTTCGCCCAGCACGTAAGGCAGTTCGAAGATGTCGTGGCCCGACGGGCCACCGGCGACGTTGTTAACCAGTACCGCGTACACCGCGAAGATCGACGCAAACAGAATGCAGTCGGTCATCAGGTAGAGCCAGAAACCGTATACGGTCATCTCGCCCGTGTCGTGGTGATGGTCATCGTGCCCATGTCCATCGACATGGGTGTGTCCAGCATTGGTCACTAAGTTCGACATGGTTTAAGCCTGTTCCAACGAGGTTTCAACACGGGTGGCGGTGGCCGGGATTTTCCCTGCCGCGACCAGACGCTTGTGCTGCTCGGCTTCGATGCGTTCGATCACATCGACCGGCACCATGTAGCCTTGATCGTCACGTGCAGCGTGGATCACGAAGTAGATGACAGTGCCAGCCAGGCTCGCGATTGCCAGCCACCAGATGTGCCAGATCATCGCGAAACCGAACACGGTCAACAGCGCGCCCATCACCACGCCAGTGGCGGTGTTGTTCGGCATGTGGATCGGCTCGTACTTGGCCGGAGCGCGGTACGCAGTACCGTTTTCCTTGGCTTCGGTGAACGGGTCGATGCAGTCGGCTTTCGGCAGCACGGCAAAGTTGTAGAACGGTGGTGGCGACGAGGTCGACCATTCCAGAGTGTGGGCATTCCACGGATCACCGTGTTCGCACATGTTCTCTGGCTTGTTGCGGTCACGCACACTGACGTACAGCTGGATCAGTTGGCAGGCGATGCCGACAGCGATCATCACCGCACCGAACATGGCGACATACAGGTACGGCACCCACTCAGGGTTGGTGGTGGCGTTCAGACGACGGGTCATGCCCATGAAGCCCAGTGCATAGAGCGGCATGAACGCGACGAAGAAGCCGCTGATCCAGAACCAGAACGCTGCCTTGCCCCAGCCTTCGTGCAGCTTGAAGCCGAACGCTTTCGGGAAGTAGAAGGCGAAACCGGCGATGTAGCCGAATACCGCGCCGCCGATGATCACGTTATGGAAGTGCGCGATCACGAACAGGCTGTTGTGCAGTACGAAGTCAGCACCCGGGATGGCCAGCAATACGCCGGTCATGCCGCCGATGGCGAAGGTCACCATGAAGCCCAGGGTCCACAGAACCTGGCTGGTGAAGCGCAGACGGCCCTGGTAAATGGTGAACAGCCAGTTGAATAGCTTCACCCCCGTCGGGATCGAAATCAGCATCGTCGCCAGGCCGAAGAAGGCGTTGACGTTGGCACCCGAACCCATGGTGAAGAAGTGGTGCAGCCAAACCATGAAGCCCAGTACCGAGATCGCGCCGGAAGCGTAGATCATCGAGTGGTGGCCAAACAGTTTCTTGCCGGTGAAGGCCGAGATGACTTCCGAGAAAATGCCGAATGCAGGCAGGATCAGGATGTACACCTCAGGGTGACCCCACGCCCAGAACAGGTTGACGTACATCATTGGATTGCCACCAAGTTCATTGGTGAAAATGTGGAAATCCATGTAACGGTCAAGCGTCAGCAGTGCCAGGGTAGCGGTCAGGATCGGGAACGAAGCCACGATCAGGACGTTGGCCCAGGTGCAGGTCCAGGTAAAGATCGGCATGTCCATCAGTTTCATGCCAGGGGTACGCATTTTCAGCACGGTGGCCAGGAAGTTGACCCCCGTCAGCGTTGTCCCCAGACCCGATAACTGTAGCGCCCAGATGTAGTAATCCATCCCCACGCCCGGACTGTATTGCAGGCCCGACAGCGGCGGATAGGCAACCCAACCGGTCTTGGCGAATTCGCCGACGCCCAGGGACAGGTTGATCAGCACCACGCCGGACACCAGCAGCCAGAAGCTCAGGGAGTTCAGGAACGGGAAGGCAACGTCACGCGCGCCGATCTGCAGCGGCACTGCAAGGTTCATCAGGCCGGTGAAGAATGGCATCGCCATGAAGATGATCATGATCACACCGTGGGCGGTGAAGATCTGGTCATAGTGTTCAGGCGGCAGGTAGCCAGGCGAACCCTCGGTGGCCATGGCCAGCTGGGTACGCATCATGATGGCGTCGGCAAAACCGCGCAGCAGCATGACCATGGCGACGATGATGTACATCACGCCGATTTTCTTGTGGTCGACCGACGTCAGCCACTCGGTCCACAAGTAGGTCCACTTCTTGAAGTAGGTGATTGCAGCGAACAGTGCCAGACCACCGAGCGCGATCATGGCGATGGTTATCATCACGATCGGTTCGTGGAACGGGACCGCTTCCCAACTTAATTTACCAAACATCGTTTACTCCTCTGCCCCGGCAGCTGAATGCGAGTTCATATCCATTCCTTGCGTAGCGGCCACTTCTTTCTCTTTCTTCTCGTGCTTCACCTTAGGACCCGGTTTCATGCCTTCGTACTTGTCGACGATGGTCTGGAACAGGTTCGGCGTCACCGAGGAGTAGAGCTCGACTGGGTTGTTCTGGCTCTGCTTGGCAAGGGCTGCGTACTCAACTTGTTCAAGCTGCTTGGGTGACTTTTTGACTTCACTTACCCAGGCGTCGAAATCTTCCTGGGAAGTTGCGATCGCTTTGAATTTCATACCGGTGAAACCCGCGCCGCTGTAGTTGGCGGAGATACCGTCCATTTCAGCGTTACGGTCAGCGATCAAGTGCAGCTTGGTCTGCATGCCCGCCATCGCGTAGATCTGGCCGCCCAGGCCCGGGATGAAGAACGAGTTCATCACGGCGTCGGAGGTGATCTTGAAGTTGATTGGCGTGTGCGCCGGGAACACGATCTTGTTGACCGTGGCAATGCCTTGTTCCGGGTAGATGAACAGCCACTTCCAGTCCAGCGCGACCACTTCGATGGTCACAGGCTTGACGTCGGATTGAATCGGACGGTACGGGTCCAATTCGTGGGTCGAAATGTAGGTGATGTAACCCAGGGCAACGATGATCAGGACCGGGATGGTCCAGACGGCCACTTCGATTTTGGTCGAGTGAGACCATTTCGGGGTGTATATGGCGTCCTTGTTAGAGGCACGGTACTTCCAGGCGAACAGGAAGGTCATGACGATAACCGGCACCACGACCAACAGCATCAGCAGCGTGGCGGTGATGATCAGGTTTCGCTGTTCCAGGCCGACCTGGCCCGTGGGATTGAGCAAGGTCATGTTGCAGCCTGACAGCAACAACGTGCCGAGCAGCGGCAATAAGCCTAGTAGTCTGGGGTACCTGTTTTTACTCATCTCACGACCTCTAAAGCAGCTTGCGCAATGCAGTTGGGTTTTGATCGCCAACACTTCACCCTGCCAAGGGTTGGCATTTTTCTTGGATTGAATAAGGGCTGCCCGTCGCGCGTCAGACGCTGTTCGACAAATCCTGGGCTAGCGGTAAGTTCTTATTCGAATTCGTGGTCAAAGGCCTTGTTACAGACCAATTCCATTTGGTGCGGATAGTTGGAAGGCTCCGACACCTGGGAGTCGCACGAAGCGTTCAAGCCCCTCGACGCCCTGTTTTCCTGCTCAAGGTGAGCAGTGCCGGAATTCAGTGCGGGCGATTGTAGATACGTAGCGACTCATAAACCATGTCTCATCCCGAAATAATTTTTATCCATTCCAGCAACAATCATTAACGGATTTTGCAAAAGTGCGGCATCTTATCGAAATTAATTCTCAACAAAAACACCAAAATTTGTAGGTCTACAGGGCGCAGTTCAGACAGCTATCGGGGCTGACGCAGACACTTCGACGGTGCCCTAGCCCCTACAAGACAAGGGCTCTGGCGATTTGCCAGCCGCTGTTAAAACTGTCTGTTTGCGTGCGATGGCCAATAAATCGGCAGACGCCTGAGCAGGCCAATTTTGTTGCCAGGCCATACACCGATTCTGCCCGTTGAAATGCCTTGCGACAGTCACGCTGTGACAACATGTCGCACACGTGTCGCACCCTTTCTTGTCGCACATCACGGACTTTTTATTTGTCCCTTGAAATGCAAAACGCCCCGGCCCTCTTGATGAGGACCGGGGCGTTTTTTCACGTTATCCGCACGAGTGGCGGATGACCTCAGCGCAGTGCTTTGCGGTTACGCGAAGTGAGCAGCGGCACCAGCACCACGATCAGCACGAACGCCACCAGCGCCCACTGCGCCAGCGACAAACCAAGGATCGGCGGGTATGGCGTGGAGCAGAAACCGTCGACCTGAAAGCCCAGCGGGAAAATCTTCGCCAGCGGCAGGCCATCGACAATCGGTTGCAGCACATCGATGCCACAGCTGACCGCCGGGTAGAACTGGGTGTAGACGTGATGCCCGGCCACCGCGACGCCGGCCAGTGCGAAAATCACCACCAGGGTTTCAAACACCGTGATGCTGCGGCGGGTGCGCATCGCCGCGCCAATGAAGGCAAACAGCGCAATCAGCAACAGCGCGTAACGTTGCAGGATGCACAGCGGGCACGGCGCCTCGCCCAGCACAATTTGCATGTACAGCGCGCCACCGATCAGCGCCAGGCAGATGATACCCAGCAACACCAGATAGCGCCGTTCACGTCCCAACCGCATTGTTTCCTCGCTCATCGCGTTTCCCTTTTATGCTCGTGGATCAGCTCGCCGGCGGCTGCGCTTGCAGCTGCTGCATCAGGCTGATGTTGTCTTCGATATGCCAATTGGCCGCGATGCGACCGCTTTTGATCTGATAGATATCGGTTGCCCGGAAGTCTACACGCTGACCCTGACCTTTGAGAGCCTTGAACGGACCAGTGAAGTGACCGCGAAAGTGCAAATGCACTACCACCCGGTCACCAGCAATGATCATTTGCTCGATCTCGCAGCTCAGGTCCGGCACCGCCGTGCGGAAAAACTTCGACGCCAGCAGCGGCCCGGTCGGCCCCTGGACCCGGCCTTCAGGCGGGGTCATGTCGATGAATTGCTCCGACAAGGCCGCCTTGGCCAACGCCTCCTCCCCGCTGTTCCAGAAACTACCGTAACGACGAGCTGCCAATTCCATCGCATCACGCTGCGCCTTGGGCAGGCTCTGATCAACGATCAAGGTCTGCGGCTGGAGCAAGGCGGATTCGGCGAACGCGAAAGGGCTGGCCAGTAACGCAGCCGATAGAACGAGACGGGAGAAGGTGAAGTGAGTCATGGGGCGATCCTGATCATGTAAACGAACGAGCGCCTATCATCAGCATCGGGGAATAAACGATAAACCGGTTAAGAACGGATTAACTTTTAAGGGATTTTTACGAATCGGGACCGCGGCGCGTCTATCGCGGGCAAGCCCCGCTCCTACAGGTTTTGTGTTGTTCGCGCGATTGCGCAACGGTACAAAACCTGTAGGAGCGGGGCTTGCCCGCGAAGCAGGCGACTCGGTCTCCCGAGTCGCCGCAAACAGTTACTCCAATGCCGAAGCCGGCCCAAAGAACTCGTAACGGCTCTGCTTCTCCGGCACACCCAACGCCTTGAGGTGACGCTTGATTGCCGCCATGAACCCTTTCGGCCCCAGGAAGTAAGCATCCAGATCGCGCTGCTCCGGTAGCCACTCGCCCAGTTGCTCGCGGCTCAACAGCCCGACCGTGTCGGCCGCGGGGCTCACGCCATCATCTTCGGCGTAGCAATAGAAGCGTTTGAGTTGCGGGTGACGCTCGGCCAAGCCATCGATCCAGTCGCGGAATGCATGAACGCTGCCGTTACGCGCGCAGTGGATAAAGTGCACCGGCCGTTCGGTGGCCAGCGCCGCTTCCAGCATCGCCAGCGTTGGGGTGATGCCGACACCACCGCTGATCAGCACCAGCGGTTTGTCACTGGCGGTCAGGGTGAACTCGCCCGATGGCGGGAACAGCTGGATGCTCGAACCAACGTGCAACTGATCGTGCAAGTGGTTGGAGGCGCGGCCACCGGTTTCACGCTTGACGCTGATGCGGTACTGGCCCTTGTTGGCCAACGCCGATAGCGAGTAGTTACGACGGATCTCTTCGCCATCGAGGATCAGTTTCATGCCGATGTACTGGCCCGGTTCCGCCGCCAAAATCGCGCCTTTGTCGGCAGGTTCGAAGTAGAACGAGGTGATTTCCGCGCTTTCCTCGACCTTGGCCGCCACGATGAATTCCCGCGCCCCGCGCCAGCCACCGGGTGCCTGTTCCTTTTGATCGTAGATGCTGGTTTCGGCGCCGATCAGGATGTCGGCCAACTGACCGTAGGCCGCGCCCCAGGCACTCATCACCTCAGGGGTGGCAATTTCTTCGCCCAGCACTTCGGAGATCGCACGCAGCAGGCAAGTGCCGACAATCGGGTAGTGCTCCGGCAGGATTTGCAGGGCCACGTGCTTGTTGATGATCTTGGCGACGAGGTCGCCCAACTGATCGAGCTGGTCGATGTGGCGCGCGTACATCAGAACACCGTTGGCCAGGGCGCGCGGCTGATCACCGCTGGCCTGGTGGGCCTGGTTGAACAGCGGGCGCACTTCCGGGTATTCCGAGAGCATCATGCGGTAGAAGTGAGTGATCAGCGCTTCGCCACCGCTTTCCAGCAACGGCACGGTGGATTTGACGATGGCACGGTCTTGAACGCTAAGCATAAAGTGACTCCTGGGCTACTTTGGATTGCTAACTGATGACCCTAGGGTTATCACTTTCCATGCCAACTATTTAACCCTTTAAAAACAATAACTTATAAACACAGTAGTCATATCGACACACGCTGGCTTATAGTCATCCCGACTACACGGAGTCACTATGACTGCAAAATCCTTGCTTACCGCCCTGCTACCGCTGGTCTCCGACCTGTCCCGCGAACTGCCCGAAGGCGAGCGTTATCGACGCCTGCTCGAAGCCATGCGCGCCCTGCTCCCCTGCGATGCCGCCGCCCTGCTGCGCCTGGATGGCGAGTGGCTGGTGCCGCTGGCCGTCGACGGGTTGAGCACCGACACCCTGGGCCGCCGTTTCAAAGTCAGCGAGCACCCGCGTTTCGAAGCGTTGCTCAGCAGCCACGGCCCGACGCGGTTCGCCGCCGACAGCGACTTGCCGGACCCTTACGACGGTCTGGTCGACGGCCTCGACGAGCATCTGGAAGTTCACGATTGCATGGGCTGCCCGTTGTTCATCGACGAGCGTCCCTGGGGCTTGCTGACCCTCGACGCCCTCGACCCGGAAAAATTTGAACCCATCGAACTGGACGCCCTGCAAGCCTTCGCCAGCCTCGCGGCGGCCACCGTCAACGCCGCCGAACGCATCGAGCGCCTGGCCAATCGCGCCGAAGACGAGCATCAGCGCGCCGAGGTCTACCGCCAGGCCAGCGGCCAGCAAAACCGCGAGATGATCGGGCAGAGCAAGACGCATAAACGCCTGGTGGAAGAGATCAGCCTGGTGGGCGGCAGCGACCTGACCGTGCTGATCACCGGCGAAACCGGGGTCGGCAAGGAATTGGTCGCGCAGGCGATTCACTCCGCTTCGCCAAGGGCGGACAAACCGATCATCAGCCTCAACTGCGCCGCCCTGCCGGACACCCTGGTGGAGAGCGAATTGTTCGGCCATGTGCGCGGCGCCTTCACCGGCGCCACCAGCGATCGGCGCGGCAAGTTCGAACTGGCCAATGGCGGCACGCTGTTTCTTGATGAAGTCGGCGAACTGTCCCTGACCGTGCAGGCCAAGTTGTTGCGGGTGCTGCAAAGCGGTCAATTGCAGCGCCTGGGGTCGGATAAAGAACATCAGGTGGACGTGCGCCTGATCGCAGCAACCAACCGCGACCTGGCCGAAGAAGTGCGCAGCGGCCGCTACCGTGCCGACTTCTATCACCGTTTGAGCGTTTACCCGCTGCTGGTACCGGCCCTGCGCGATCGCGGGCGCGATGTGTTGCTGCTCAGCGGTTATTTCCTGGAACAGAACCGCTCGCGGATGGGCCTTAACAGCCTGCGCCTGAACAGCGACGCGCAAGTGGCATTGCTGGCATACGACTGGCCGGGGAATGTGCGGGAGCTGGAGCACTTGATTGGTCGCAGTGCCTTGAAAGCGCTGGGTAACTGCAAGGTACGGCCGAAGATTCTGAGTTTGAGTGCGGCGGATCTGGATTTGCCCAATGGCAGCATCGAAGTGGTCGCCGAGCAACCGGCGGCGGCCCCGATGGCATTGGTGTCGGGGGATTTGCGAGAGGCTACCGAAAATTATCAGCGCCAATTGATCAGCGCTTGCCTGGAACGGCACCACGACAACTGGGCAAGCGCGGCGCGCGAGTTGGGCCTGGATCGGGCGAACCTCGGGAGGATGGCCAAGCGCCTAGGGATGAAATAACCCCCCACTGTGGCGAGGGAGCTTGCTCCCGCTCGGCTGCGAAGCAGCCGCAAAACCTGAAAATGCGGATAGTCTGATAACACACATCACCTGATCGGGAGTGCTTCGCACTCCAGCGGGAGCAAGCTCCCTCGCCACAGGGTTCGCCGTTGGGCCGGGAATGGGTATTTAGCCTAAAGCCTGCCCCCAACAAGTCGATAACCCGGCATCAATAGTTTTTGGCGACTTTTTACTCGCCCATCACCTTTTTCCACAGAAGGTTTTTATGTCCACCACCAAAGCCCGCGCAGACTCACTTTCGCTTCTGCTGTTTACCTTGCGCAGCGGCAAGCTGATGGCAATCAACCTGCTGAAAGTCAGCGAAATCATCCCCTGCCCGCCGCTGACCAAGCTGCCGGAGTCGCACCCACACGTCAAAGGCATTGCCACCTTGCGCGGCGCCTCGTTGTCGGTGATCGACCTCAGCCGCGCCATCGGCGAGCGGCCACTGGAAGACCCGAATGGTGGCTGCCTGATCGTCACCGACGTCAGCCGCTCCAAACAGGGCCTGCACGTTCAGGCCGTGAGCAAGATCGTCCACTGCCTGACCACCGACATCCGCCCGCCGCCCTTCGGCTCCGGCGGCGTGCGCTCGTACATCACCGGCGTGACCTCGGTCGACGGCACCCTGGTGCAAGTGCTGGACATCGAAAAGGTCATCCACGGCATCGCCCCGGCGCAGATCGAAATGGCCCCGACCGAACTGAGCATGGAAGACGCCGAAGTGCTGGGTAACGCTCGGATCCTGGTGGTCGATGACAGCCAGGTCGCGCTGCAGCAATCGGTTCACACCTTGCGCAACCTCGGCCTGCAATGCCACACCGCCCGCAGCGCCAAGGAAGCCATCGACTGTCTGCTGGACCTGCAAGGCACGGCGCAGCAGATCAACCTGATCGTCTCGGACATCGAAATGTCGGAGATGGACGGCTACGCGTTCACCCGCACCCTGCGCGAGACGCCGGACTTCTCGCACCTTTATGTGTTGCTGCACACATCGCTGGACAGCGCGATGAACAGTGAGAAAGCGCGCCTGGCCGGGGCCAACGCGGTGCTGACCAAGTTCTCCTCGCCAGAACTGACCCGGTGCCTGATCGAAGCGGCCAAGGCCGTCGCCGAACAAGGTCACTGAGTCATGACCGAACGCTTTTGCTTGCTGATGCGGCGCAACCTTGCCGAGGCGGTGCCCGCAATCACGTGGCCGGTCGGCATTGAATTGATCGAGTACCGTCCCGAAGTCGCCCAAGCCGTCCATCACGTGATGGAACTGGGTCACCTGGAAGGCGGTGGTCGTGTGCCGGAATTGGCAATCTGGCAGCGCCGTTTTGAAACCGATCCTGAATATGACCCCACGCTCTGCTTCATCGCTCAAGATGCCGAAGGGATCGTCGGCGTGGCGCAGTGCTGGACCAGCGCCTACATCAAGAAGTTGATGGTGCACCCACGGGCACAGCGACGCGGGGTTGGCCGCGCATTACTGCTCCACGCGTTCCAGGTGTTTCAGGACCGCCGGGAAGGTTATGTGGATTTGAAAGTACTGGAAGACAACCTTCGGGCGCAGCGGCTGTATGAAAGCGCCGGGATGTATGTAGTCCGCCGAGAATTGGTCCCAGTCTGATACACCGCCATCGCGAGCAGGCTCGCTCCCACAATGTTTTTTTGTCGTACACAACATCGGTGTCTGGTGAAGATCTACTGTGGGAGCGAGCCTGCTCGCGATGGGGCCGACACATTCAACCCAATACCATCAGGCATACTCTCCCCTCGGCCAACTCAATGCCCAAGGATGCCTGCCCCATGAAAACCGCCACCCTGACCTTGCTCTGCCTTACCGCCCTCGCCCCCCAAGCCCACGCCTCCAGTCCCGACGCCTGGGCCGCCTACGACAAAGCCGTGCTCGCCAGCTGCACCAAAGCCAGCGGCCTGAAAAACGCTAAGCCCGTCGGCACCGCCGCGCAGTTCGACGACCGAGTCGACTACACCGCGCTCCTGATGCAAGGCCAATACCCGCAAAAACACATGAAAGGCCAGCAAGGCACCGAACTGTGCCTCTACAACAAAAAGAGCAAAACCGCCTACGTGACCGAATGGGACTCCATCCGCCCCACCGCCAAAACCCAGTGACTGGCGCATAACTTGCTTCGACCCGAGCCTTCGCGGTGTCTTTCTGGCGCCGTTCCATGCCCTCGGAAGCGACCGGCCGCTCAATGAATACGACATTTTCCTGCGTAGGTTGCGGCAAATGCTGCAACGACCACCACGTGCCCCTGACCCTGGCCGAAGCCCGCATGTGGGCGGCCGACGGCGGTCAGGTGATCGTGTTGGTGGAAGGTTTCCTCGGCAACGGCCTGGGCCTTCCCGTGCAGCAACGCGAACACGCCGAACGTCGCTCAGCAGTGGTTCGAAGCGGCACGTCCGAGGCTTACGTGGCGATCACCTTCGCCGCGTACAACGTCGGTCCCTGCCGGAATCTTGACGAAGACAACCTCTGCCGCATCTACGAACGCCGCCCGCTGGTGTGCCGCATCTACCCGATGGAAATCAATCCGCACATTGCGCTGAACACCGCAGTGAAAGAATGCCCGCCCGAATCGTGGGAACAGGGACCGGACTTGATCATCGGGGGTAAGTTGGTGGATCAGGAGCTCGCGGGATTGATCCAGCGTTCGCGTCAGGCGGATCGCGATGACATTCAGACCAAGGATGCGATTTGCGGGCTGCTGGGGATTCGGACGACAGCGTTGAAGGGGGATGGATTTACGGCTTATCTGCCGGATATGAAGGCGTTTGCCACCGTCATCGACCAGGTTGCCGCGCAGCCGCTGGCGGGCTCAGGCAGTGATTGGCAGTTTCATGTGTCAGGGGAAGACATCGCCGGGCAAGTGCAGGCGGCCGGGGCGATGGTGGCGACGGAAGCGCCGGTGAACTATGCGTTTATTTCGTTGCGGGTGGCTTGATTCCAGGGCTGTTCAACCTGTTATGGCCCCTTCGCGAGCAGGCTCGCTCCCACCATTGATCTGCGTCGTACACAAAATCTGTGTCCTGTTGAGATCTACTGTGGGAGCGAGCCTGCTCGCGAAGGCGATTGATCAGGCACCGCAGCGTTTGAAACTCAGCGCTTACCCATCGACCGACGAGTCCCTGGAGGCGCAGCCCCTGGTGTCTTGGTATGGCCATTCTTCGCGCCATTCTTGTACCAAGGCTGGCTGGCATTCTTCGCAGCGGCCAAATCACCCGGTTTGAACGGGAACTTGAACGCCGGGATCGCGGCTTTGGTTTCGCTGTCTGCGCTGGAGTCGACGCTGTCTGGCAGGTCTGCCGGGTCGTCGCTCAGAGCGTCGGCAACCGGCGGTTGTGTCGGGGAAGTCATGAAAGCTCCGGGGTGATGCAAAAAGTCGGGCCCGGTCAGCGAGCCGCGAAAGAGCGGCAGTATACCTGTGTCCAGAGCCGCAAGCTTCACGCCGCAAGCGAGTCCGTCGGGTTTTGTGCCAATCGCGAGCAACCCGCGCACCTGTGGGAGCGAGGCTTGCCCGCGAAGAACGATAACGCGGTCAACCAGACCGAACGCTATCTACCGGGGAACCTCAACCCTATCCAACACCCGATTCACCGCCAACTCCGCCAGCATGATGACCTGCTGAATCGCCATCAGCGTATGCCGCTGAGGCCCCTCCAGACTCGTCGCAAAATCACTGCTCATCACACTCGCCGACGCCAATGACTCACAGGCATGGGCCAACAGACTTTCAGAATCAACATCAGGATCGACCACAAACATCGTGCTCGGCCGGCGCGGTTTTTCGATGTAGCGCTCGGGGGGATCGAGGTAATAATCGAGCGCGCGCTTCATGGCTTCGTGGTCTTTGATGAGCGATTCGGCCTGGGTGGTTTCGTCGCGGGGTGTGGTGGTATTGATGGGTGGATCGGGGATTAACTTATCCATGCAAATTTCCTTTTGATGTTGGAGCCATCAATTTCCGATCTCACTCGGAGCAGAGGTGGCAGCTATGTGCGGTGTGAGATTACCGGCAAAAGGAACCCGGCCAGACCGAAGTCTGCCCGCACACAGCCGCCATAAAAAACTTGCAGGCAGCGGATAAGCTGGCGGCAATTATGGGGGGCCTTGCGCTGGTTTCCAATTGTTCAGCCGGAATCTCACTCCCGGTCGCTGAGTTTTCAGCGACAGCCAAAGGTTAGAGAACACGCTTCCTACCCGGCAACCTGAAAAATGCGTGGGAAAACGCTGTGTTTTTTACACATCGTTCAACACAAAAATGGAACGCAGAGCGTCCCGGGCGGCATTCCCACGCGGAGCGTAGGGAACGATCAATCGGGGGCAGTAGAAAGAAATTGGTCGGCTGTCAGGCCGCCTTCGCGGGCAAGCCTCGCTCCTACAGTGGAATGGGTGTACCTGCAAGAGAATGGTCGGCTGGCAGGCCGCCTTCGCGGGCAAGCCTCGCTCCTACAAGGGGTTCGGTGTACACGCTTCGCTTTTCACCACTCATTAGGCCGAGCGTTAGCTCGCCTG